>NZ_JBQHVP010000006.1:0-192944 GCF_052064435.1 Blautia sp. HCP3S3_B11 | reverse complement strand
AAGTATGCCCATACAAAAAAACAAAAAGCAGGAATCGTAGTTTTATAAATGCTTACGATTTCTGCTTTTTGCTAAAGTTAATGACATTGTGATTTTCCAGGGTTTTGTAAACCTTTTGATATAGTCTGAGCAGTCGATTATCGCTTGCTGAACTGTGGTGCACGACGAGCTGCTTTGAGACCGTATTTCTTACGTTCTTTCATACGTGGGTCACGAGTTAAGAATCCAGCAGCTTTCAGAACTGGTCTGTAGTCGTTGTCTGCCTGAAGAAGGGCTCTTGCAACACCATGTCTGATGGCACCAGCCTGTCCTGTGTATCCACCGCCATGAACGTTAACTAATACGTCAAATTTGCCTTCTGTTTCTGTTGCAGCTAAAGGCTGACGAACGATAACTTTCAGTGTATCTAATCCAAAATATTCATCGATATCTCTTTTATTGATTGTGATCTTACCGGTTCCAGGTACAAGATAAACTCTTGCGATTGATTTTTTTCTTCTTCCTGTTCCGTAGAATTTTGCGCTAGCCAATGTTTTCTACCTCCTAATTAAAATGTTAAAGCTTCTGGTTTCTGAGCTTCATGTTTGTGTTCCGGTCCTGCATATACGAAAAGTTTTGTGTACATGCTTCTTCCTAAAGGTCCTTTTGGAAGCATACCTTTAACTGCGAGCTCGATAACTCTCTCAGGTTTCTTTGCTAACATTTCTTTTAACGTGGTTTCTCTCATTCCACCTACATAATCGGAGTGATTGTAGTAGATTTTCTGCTCTAATTTCTTACCTGTAACTTTGATCTTGTCAGCGTTTACGATGATTACATAATCACCTGTGTCTACGTGTGGTGTAAACTGTGGTTTATTTTTTCCTCTTAAAACGCTTGCTACTCCGGATGCCAGACGGCCAAGAGTACATCCATCAGCGTCAACTACATACCATTTTCTTTCGATTTTATCTGGATTAGCCATATAAGTCTGCATGGTTTTACCTCCTGTTATTTATCAACGATAGTTTAATTAACCGCGGAATTTCCCGCGAATATAAGTTATTGGAAACGCCGGTGCTAAAAATGCGGAAATGTCCGAAACCGCTGATAAATACTTTCGCCTGGGCTATTTGGCTTAAGCATCTCGCACTACGTCACATTTGGTTATTATATTATAAGGGTTCTGTTCTGTCAATAGGTTTTGTGTCGTTTTTTCAACTTTTTTCGTTACTCCCCCGTTTTTTGTTTTTCATCAAAAAAACTGTTGATCAGTTATCCCACCGGCAATTATCGAAACGGATGATTTTCTCCTCCTGACTATCAATCAAAAAATTCAATCCCCATCAGTGTCAGTCCCTGTGCCGGAGCAGTTGGGCCTGCCATTTCGCGGTTGCAGGCTTCCAGAATTGTCTTTACTCTCTCAGGCGGATACTGTCCGTTTCCTACTTCGATCAGAGTTCCGGAGATGATTCGTACCATGTTGTAGAGGAATCCTGTTCCTGTTACACGTATGGTTACGATATCTCCGTCACGCCATACATCAATTCCTGTCACTGTACGGATAGTTGTTTTTACCTGCGCTTTTGCACCGCAAAAAGAAGCAAAATCATGCTGTCCGATCAGGTATGAGGTTGCTGCTTTCATCTTATCTACATCCAGTTTGTAGTGGTAGAAATAGGTGTATAAGCGCTCTGTCGGAACCGGGAATTTGCGATTCAGGATGCGGTATTCGTATGTTTTCTCGCTGTCGCAATAACGGGGATGGAAATCCGGTTCTACTTCTTCAGAGAGCTGAATGCGGATATCTTCCGGAAGACGCTGGTTCAGTGCATAGGAAATCTTTTCCCCGGGAATGCGTGTGTTGGTGTCAAATACTGCCACGTTTCCCATGGCATGAACCCCTGCGTCTGTACGGCTTGCACCGATCGTTTCTATCTTCTCGCCAAGAAGCTCGGACAATGTATCATTTAATACCCCCTGTACAGTAATCCCGTTTGGCTGTGTCTGCCAGCCGCAATAGTTTGTGCCGTCATATGCAACTACAAGACCAATTCTTTTCATCTGTTTTCCTCCATAAAAATTGAAAACTTTTGTTATAACAAAATAAACAATATGCTGTAATCCTTTCCTACCGGATTACAGCATATAAAATATCTTTATAAATTATATTTCTCAGATTCCCACAATTCTGAAAACAATGGCGATTCCCAGATAAGCCCACATCACCACATAGGAAATATAGTCTCTGAACTCATAACGCAATGGCTTCATCTGGGTTCTGTTATCCCCTCCATGATAGCACCTTGCTTCCATGGCCATGGCCAGATCATTTGCTCTTCTGAACGCAGAAATAAACAGCGGAACCAGAAGCGGAATCATATTTTTTGCCTTCTGAATTATATTTCCGGTTTCAAAATCTGCGCCACGTGCAATCTGTGCTTTCATGATCTTATCGGTTTCCTCCATAAGGATTGGGATAAAACGCAGCGCAATAGACATCATCATGGCAATCTCGTGGATTGGCACATGAAGTTTATTTAACGGCCTGAGAAGTCGTTCCAGACCATCTGTAAGTTGATTGGGTGTGGTAGTCAGCGTCATAAGAGAAGAACCGATCACCAGATACGTCAGGCGGATGGCCATTCTTCCGGCCAGCTTCAGGCCCTCCTCTGTCACATGCAGGATTCCCCACTGCCAGAGAACCTTTCCGGGTGTCAGAAATATATTAAATACCACTGTGATCATAAGAAGCATCACGATTGCCTTCAGTCCCTTGAACATAAATTTCACAGGAACTTTGGAAAGAATGATCATCGCTGCCAGAAATATAGTTGCCACTGCATATCCCGGAAATGTATGGAATACAAAGACAGAGATGATGAACACCAGCGTACCCACCAGCTTTGCTCTCGGATCCATTTTGTGCAGAACGGAATCTGCAGGATAATACTGTCCTATTGTAATGTCTCGGATCATACTTCCTGCCCTCCCTCATTCTCTTCTTGTTCTGCAGACTTTTTATCCATTGTTGCCTTCTGAATGCTTAAATCTTCATCAGGCGCATCTGAATGAGACTCTTTCGTCCCATCCTCAGTCAGATCAGCTTCCATCTCACTAATTAAGGTTTCTGCTTTGGCATTTTCTTTTTTCGACTGACTGTCTGAAACAGATTGTCTGTCACCGGACAATTTCCCGGGATTACATTTTCTTAAAACTGCAAGGATATTCTCTTTTGCCTCATCCACCGTTGTAGCAGTTACATCTACATCCAGGCCTTTTTCCTTCAACGCATGCATGATATAAGTAATCTGCGGTGCTGCAAGTCCCATGGCTTCCAGCTCTCTGTAATGAGCAAATACAGCTTTGGGAGCATCGTCATATGCGATTTCTCCGTCATTGACTACGATCAGTCTCTCCGCATATTTTGCAATATCCTCCATGCTGTGGGATACAAGGATAATAGTAATCCCTCTTACTTTATGAAGCTCTGCGATCTGGTCAAGGATATCATCGCGTCCTTTCGGATCAAGACCTGCTGTTGGCTCATCCAGAATAAGAATCTTCGGGTTCATAGCCAGAACTCCGGCGATTGCAACTCGTTTCTTCTGTCCTCCGGAAAGTTCAAACGGAGATTTGCTGTAATTTTTCTCTTTAAATCCTACATGCTGCAAAGCTTTCTTAGCTTCCACTTCTGCTTCTTCTCTGGATAACCCCTGATTCATCGGACCAAAGCAGACATCAGAGAGTACATCATTCTCGAAAAGCTGGTGCTCCGGATACTGAAATACCAAGCCTACCTCACTTCGCAGTGCACGGCGGTCGTATTTCTCTCCCCAGATATCCTCTCCATTGTATGTGATCGTACCGGAAGTCGGACGGATCAGTGCATTAAAATGCTGGATCAGGGTAGACTTTCCGCTTCCTGTATGCCCGATAATTCCAATAAACTGTCCATCCGGAATAGAAAGATTTACATCTTTTAACGCATGGATTTCATAAGCAGTTCCCGGACTGTAAGTGTATGTTACATTCTTTAATTCTATAGACATAAGGCATTCACCAGCTCCTCTGTAGTCAGTATTCCCTCCGGAATATCCACTCCGGCTTTATGAAGTTCATGTGCCAGAAGTGTTACCTGTGGCACATCCAGTCTGTATTCCTTCAGAGTTTCCACCTGAGAAAAAATCTCCTTCGGTGTTCCCTGCATCACCACTTCTCCGCTGTCCATCACATATACTTTGTCTGCGCGTACAACCTCTTCCATATAGTGTGTGATCAGAATTACAGTCACTCCCTCCTGCTTATTAAGATCACTGACTGCCTCCAGAACTTCCTTTCGTCCATTCGGATCAAGCATCGCAGTTGGCTCATCCAGAATGATGCATTTCGGGCGCATTGCCATCACACCGGCAATAGCAACTCTCTGCTTCTGACCTCCGGAAAGCTTATTCGGAGAATGATAACGATAAGAGGTCATGCCTGTCTTTTTCAGGCTCTCATCTACTCGCTCCCAGATTTTCTCTGTCGGCACTCCCATGTTCTCCGGTCCGAAACCTACATCTTCTTCTACCACAGTTCCTATGATCTGATTGTCAGGATTCTGAAAAACCATGCCCGCTTTCTGGCGGACTTTCCATAATTCCGGCTCTTTAGACGTGTCAATCCCATCTACCCATAACGTCCCTTCCGTCGGAATGAGAAGCGCATTCAAATGCTTTGCAAGAGTAGATTTTCCAGAACCATTATGTCCCAGAATAGCCACGAATTGTCCGGCTTCAATGTCCAGGTTTACATCATTGACAGCACGCTGCGTGTCCTGCACGTTACCATCTTCATCATACTTGAGATAGTCAAATCCCAGCTTGAACGCCTTGATAATTCCCATAATATTTTTGTCCTCGTATTTGTATTCACTGTCCATTTTATTCTCAGAAAATGTACTCTGCAATCAACGGACAGCAACTATTTTTTATTACTGTTTCCTTTTTGTTTCAGTAACATTTTATTTTCTCAGGCTTCTTCAGTAGCTGCCAGTCCGGTCAACTCATCGATCAGAGCCCAGATTTCATCTCTTCCCTGCTTTGTTTCAGCGGAAAAAGGAATGATGATGCCATCTTTGCTCAGCTTCAGCCCTTCTTTGATTGCTTTGATATTCTTCTGAACCTGGCTTCGTTTGAGCTTGTCAAGCTTGGTCGCTATAATAATCGGCTCATAACCATTATTCAGGATCCAGTCATACATCATCTTGTCATTTGCAGATGGATCATGACGGATGTCAATGAGAAGAAAAACAGCTTTGAGATCTTTGGATGTATGAAGATATCTCTCGATCATCTTGCCCCATTTTTCTTTCTCAGACTGTGAAACCTTTGCATATCCATAGCCAGGCAGGTCTACCAGATACATAGTTTCATTGATATTGTAAAAGTTAATGGTCTGTGTTTTTCCCGGCTGCGCACTTGTTCTGGCAAGAGATTTCCGATTCATCAGTCCGTTGATCAGAGATGATTTTCCTACATTTGATTTTCCTGCAAATGCAACCTCCGGTCTGTTGGTATCCGGAAGCTTACTGGTGATACCGCAGACGATATCTAATGATACATTCTTAATAACCATTGATTTCCTCGCTTTTATTTTCACAGCAAAGAGTCAGTCATTTCCCAGACTGGCTCTTTGTTTGCTGTTCACTTCGATTCTCAGTAATGCTCTTTATCATTACTGTGTTATCAGGATACAAGTGCTTTATTCAGTACTTCTTTCATAGAACTTACAAATGTGATAGTAAGTCCATCTGTGATTTCTTTATCTAATTCCTGAATATCCGGCTTATTCTCTGCCGGTACTAATACTTCTTTGATCTTCGCATATTTTGCGGCAAGAAGTTTCTCTTTTAAACCACCGATTGGAAGTACTCTTCCTCTCAGTGTAATCTCACCGGTCATGGCAAGGTCTGCTCTTACCGGCTTCTTGATAATAGCGGAAAGAATGGCAGTTGCCATGGTAATACCCGCGGATGGTCCGTCTTTTGGCACTGCTCCCTCCGGAATGTGCACATGAATATCGTTTTCCTGGAAAAATTCCGGTTCTACTTTATAATCTGAAGCAATGGAGCGAATGTAAGTGATTCCCGCCTGTGCAGACTCCTTCATCACATCGCCAAGCTGTCCGGTAAGCATCAGCTCACCTTTTCCTGGCATTACATTGACCTCGATCTGAAGTGTATCTCCACCTACCTGTGTCCATGCAAGACCACGGGAAATACCAATCTCATCTTTCTTATTTGCCATAAGATAATTGAAATGTTCTTTTCCAAGAAAATCTGACAGGTTCTTAGAAGTAACTGTGACTTTTTTCTTATCTTCTTCCATGATCAATCGTGCAGTTTTTCTGCAGATCTGACCAATGGTTCTCTCCAGATTTCGAACTCCGGCTTCTTTTGTATAATTATTGATGATCTTCTTAAGGGCTGCTGTCTGAATCGTCAACTTTCCTTTCTCAATACCATTCTCTTCCATCTGTTTTGGAACCAGATGTTCTTTTGCAATGTGCTCTTTCTCATTCTCTGTGTAGCCCGCGATCTCGATCAGTTCCATACGGTCGAGAAGAGGTCTCGGGATTCCCTGAACATCATTTGCAGTGGCAATAAACAGTACCTCTGAGAGATCCTGTGGAACTTCTATATAATGATCCAGAAATCTGCTGTTCTGCTCCGGATCAAGTACCTCAAGAAGCGCTGCGGAGGTATCTCCTTTGTAATCACTGCTGGTCTTATCGATTTCATCAAGAAGCATCAGCGGATTACTTACGCCTGCCTGCTGTAATGCAGCTGTGATTCTACCTGGCATAGCACCTACATAAGTTTTTCTGTGACCACGGATCTCTGCCTCATCTCGTATACCGCCCAGACAGATGCGTACATATTTCTTATGCATTGCTTCTGCAATGGACTTGGCAATAGATGTCTTACCTGTTCCCGGAGGTCCCACGAGACAGAGAATCGGGCTCTTCCCTTTATGTGTCAGTTTACGGACAGAAAGGAATTCCATCACGCGCTCTTTCACATCTTTTAATCCGTAATGACCATCCTGAAGTACTTTCCAGGCTTCTTTCAGATCATCGGAATCCACAGATTTCTTATCCCATGGAAGAGACAGCATTGTCTCAATATAACCACGGAGTACCGCATTCTCAGAAACATTGGTGTTGGTATTCTTAAATCTCTCGATCTCCTTGCTGATCTTCTCTTTTACTTCATCACTGGCCTGAAGCTCCTGAAGCTTCTTCTTAAACTCCTCTGCATCATCTGCAGTATTGTCTTCTCCCAGTTCTTCACGGATCAGTTTCAGCTGTTCTCTCAGAATATATTCTCTCTGATTCTTATCGACTCTGGCTTTCACTTTTTTCTGAAGATCTCTGCCAATCTGCATGATCTCAATCTCATTACTTAAGATCGCACCCAGAACTTCATAGCGTTCTTCCAGTGTCAGTGCTTCCAGAATCTTCTGTTTATTCTGATAAGACAGCGGAATATTTACCGCGATCTGCTCAACAAGTTCCTCTATATTCTCTATATTTAAAATCTGTGCTACCAGCTCTTTGCTGACTTTTCCATTCTCCATGCAGTATCTGTAAAATAATTCTTTCAGACTCCTGTGCATGGCTTCCATCACTGGCTCAGGCATCTGCATTTCTTCTTCATCAACCGGTATGATCTCTGTTTTAATAAATGGAAATTCCTGCTCAAATTTCACAAGTGTGGCGCGTCCTGTTCCTTCTACAAGTACGCGTAGAAGGTTCTGAGGAAGTTTCACAACCTGCTTGATATAAGCGATAGTTCCTACGCGGTACACACCTGCCAGATCCGGTGTCTCCACCTCAGGATCAATCTGTGTTACCAGAAAAATCTTCTGGTCATGAAGCATGGCTGCTTCAATCGCCTTGACAGAGCGTTCCCTGCTTACGTCAAAATGAACGATCATCCCCGGAAGAATCGTTGTTCCCCTGAGGGCGATCGCCGGCAGCACCATATTCTGATTTGTCATTTATTGTTCAGTCCCTTTCATCAGGCTGTTTCCGGTTTGTCTTTCTTATGTGTCCGGGACGATCTTCTGCTTCCGGCTGTCTTCGCCTTTGCAGGAGCTTCTCCGCGGACGATCTCCGGCTCACCGGTGCCTTCTACTACATCTTTTGTAATTGTGCACTTACGAATTGTATCATCTGACGGAATCTTGTACATCAGATCCATCAGTGAACCTTCCATGATCGCACGAAGTCCTCTGGCTCCGGTCCTACGTTCCAGAGATTTCTTCGCAACAAGCTGCAGTGCATCATCTTCGAAATTAAGTTCAACGCCATCCAGTTCAAATAATTTATGATACTGTTTGGTAAGTGAGTTCTTCGGCTCTTTCAGAATACTGATCAGTGCATTCTCATCAAGCGCATCCAGAGTTACAACTACCGGCACACGTCCGATAAACTCAGGAATCAGACCGAATTTGATGAAGTCTTCCGGCATTACATCCTTCAGAACTTCTCCTACATTTCTCTCTTCTTTTACGGAAACTTCTGCTCCGAAACCGATAGACTTGGTGTCCTGTCTGGACTCAATGATCTTCTCGATTCCGTCAAAAGCACCGCCACAGATGAACAGAATATTGGTCGTATCAATCTGGATGAATTCCTGATGCGGATGCTTACGTCCACCCTGCGGAGGAACGCTTGCAACTGTTCCCTCAAGGATTTTTAAGAGAGCCTGCTGTACACCTTCTCCTGAAACATCACGTGTAATAGATGCATTTTCAGATTTTCTCGTGATCTTATCAATCTCGTCGATATAGATAATTCCATACTGTGCACGCTCAATGTCGTAATCTGCCGCCTGAATGATCTTGAGAAGAATATTCTCAACATCTTCACCTACATAACCGGCCTCTGTCAGTGTTGTGGCATCTGCGATAGCAAATGGTACATTCAGAAGTCTTGCAAGTGTCTGGGCGAGTAATGTCTTACCGGAACCTGTTGGGCCAAGCATCAGAATATTACTCTTCTGAAGCTCTACTTCGGAATTTCTGGATGCAAGAATTCTCTTGTAGTGATTATAAACAGCAACGGCAAGAGCTTTCTTCGCAGCGTCCTGTCCGATTACATAATCATCCAGAACTGCATGGATTTCTTCCGGTTTCAGAAGATTGATATCAGAGTTCATGATTTCACTGTCATCATAAGGATTTAATTCCTCTTCCATGATTTCTGAACAGATTCCAATACATTCATCACAAATGAATGCTTTACCATCCGGACCTGCGATCAGTTTTCTTACCTGGTCTTCTGTCTTCTGGCAAAAGGAACATCTTATTTTTCCTTCTCTCATCTTTTCTGCCATGAATTTATGTCTATCCTTTCTAAATTTGATTTAAAAAAAGAATCCTGCTTTGCAGGATTCTCCGCCTGCGGCGGGTCGCTTTAGCGACATAATTTCTCTCCGCCGCAGTACGATCCTGCCCGGAGGGCTTATTATATCACAGGAACATTACAGAGTAATTTCCTGTGATATAATAAGACTCCTGTGATGATTCACAGGAGTCTTATCTTTCGCATTATTTATGCATGACTACACCGTCAATCAGTCCATATGCCTTTGCTTCTTCAGCAGTCATATAGTTGTCCCGATCTGTATCACGCTCAACAACTTCTATCGGCTGACCGGTATTTGCAGCCAATAATTCATTTAAAGTTCTCTTTGTCTGTGCGATATGATCCGCCACGATCTGGATCTCTGTTGCCTGACCCTGTGCACCACCGGATGGCTGATGGATCATGATTGTAGAATGCGGAAGAGCAAATCTCTTGCCCTTTGCACCTCCTGCCAGAAGAAATGCTCCCATACTGGCAGCCATTCCAAGACAAATGGTAGAAACATCGCATTTGATATACTGCATGGTATCATAAATTGCCATGCCGGCTGTTACGGAACCGCCCGGGCTGTTGATATACAGCTGGATATCTTTACCAGGATCTTCTGCTTCCAGGAAAAGAAGCTGTGATACGATCAGTCCTGCACTCACATCATTTACTTCCTCACCCAGAAAAATAATTCTGTCTTTCAGAAGCCTTGAATAGATGTCGTAGCTTCTCTCTCCCCTGCTTGTCTGTTCAATGACATAAGGTACTAAACTCATATAAACGCCTCCATTTTTCGCGGCTGACTTTTTCCGGGAAGAGAAAACAGCTAAGTCTGTCTCTCTCCAGATAGTCAATCGGATATTCGCAATCCGCTTTCGCTACTTGCTCATAACCGAATAACTGCTTCGCAGTTTATCAGGAGGGGCTTGTACCCCTCCTGATACAAGTAAGTCCCCACCTACTGCTTATTGCTCTTCGCAATTGAAGCAGGGGACTTACTTGATTCGGTAAAAATTCGATTACTATAAAATTAAACTTCCTTAGCAGCGTCAGCAATAACAGTAACTGCTTTCTGAACAGCCATGTCTTTCTTCATCTGCTCAAGTTCACGCTCTCCAAGTAATTCTTTTAACTTGTCAGCTTCCATTTTGTATGCTTCAGCCATCTTGGAGATCTCTTCATTTACTTCTTCCTCTGTTGGCTGAATGTTCTCAACTTCTGCAACTTTCTCAAGAACCAGTCTTGTCTGGATTCTCTTTAATGCCTGTGGTTTCATGTCTTCCATCATCTTCTCAGCTGTCATGCCTGTGAACTGGAAGTACTGATCCATGGATAATCCCTGAGACTGCATTCTTCTGCTGAAGTCATCAAGCATCTGACGGCACTGTGTCTGAAGCATAGCTTCCGGAATATCCATCTGTGCATTTTCGATTGCTTTATCTACTGCTGCATCTTCTTTTGCACGTTTTGCTTCGTTTTCTTTTCTATCTACAAGGTTTGTCTTAACGTGTTCTTTGTACTCTGCAAGTGTATCGAACTCAGAAACATCTTTTGCAAAATCGTCATCCAGTTCCGGAAGTTCTTTTGCTTCGATTTTCTTAACCGCGCATTTGAAGATCGCTTCTTTGCCAGCAAGTTCTTTTGCCTGATATTCTTCAGGGAATGTAACTTTAACATCTACATCATCGCCAACTTTAGCGCCAACAAGCTGATCCTCGAATCCCGGGATGAATGTGTTGGAACCAAGTGTCAGAGGATATTCTGTAGCCTGTCCGCCGTCAAATGGTACTCCGTCTACGGATCCTTCGAAGTCGATTGTTACAACATCCTGTAACTGAGCTCCGCGGTCTTCTACGTTGATTGTTCTGGAGTTTTTCTCCTGCTCTTTCTTGATCTCAGCATCTACGTCTTCATCTGTTACTGTAATCTCTGTCTTCGGTACTTCTACACCTTTGTAGTCACCTAATGTAACTTCCGGTTTAGTAGCTACTTCTGCTGTGAAGATAAATGCTTTTCCTGGCTCAGCCTGTGTGATGTCGATTGTTGGCTGGGAAACGATCTCAAGTTCGCATTCAGCTAAAGCTTTGCTGTAGTGTTCCGGAATCAGAGCGTTAACAGCATCTTCAAGGAATACTCCTTTTCCATACATCTGCTCGATCATTTTTCTTGGAGCTTTTCCTTTACGGAATCCAGGAATGGAGATTCTTCCTTTTGCTTTCTGATATGCGTTCTGCATAGCTTTCTCTAAATCTTCAGCGGCAACTTCGATAGTAAGTTTCGCCATGTTTTTTTCCATTTTTTCCACCTGTAAACTCATGTTACGTGTTCCTCCTTAATTTTCAGGTTATAATTTGCGACTGGTTTTTTCAGCTGCGTTATATCATTCACAGTTTTTACCTATTTCTATATATTCAAGTCTAAGCTCCGCTCCCACCATTTACAGAAGCGGGAGAGTCACTGTTCACTCCGTGCCCAGTAACACGCTTCGCGATGCACAGAATTTATGCTATCGCATAAATTCGCGCGGTATGTCTCGGGTTTTCCGTGAACTCCGTTCACAAAAAACACCTCGCGGAATATTCCCCGTGGACAGTAACGCAAAAGGCCTGTCTATAACTTAATTATATATTTACAGTCATTGTAGCAGTATAGCACAAAAAAACAAAAAGTGCTAGTGTTTTTTCGCAGAAAATTCGCGGAAATACAAGGTTTCTGCGGATTCTTCAGCGTTTGTATACTATGGACTCTGCGATTTCGTCTGCTTTTTCTTTGCTTTCAAGCTGTTCGATGATGGAAAGTGCGAAATCTATGGCTGTTCCAAGACCTCGGCTGGTAGTGATATTTCCATCTGTTACTACACTGTCTTCACTGGTCTGGGCGCCATCTTTGGCAATGACTTCCATGAATGACGGGTAGGATGTGGCTTTTTTGTCTTTGAGGAAACCAAGTCCTGAGAATACGCTTGGAGCTGCGCAGATGGCTGCGATTTTTTTGCCTTTGTTGTTGAAATCTGTCAGGAGGTCGGTGAGTGGTTTGTATGCTGCAAGGTATTTTGTTCCCGGCATTCCACCTGGGAGAACGAGTATATCAGCATCAGTGAAGCTGGTTTCTGTAAATGTTGTGTCGGTGAGCATGGTGATGCCGTGGGATGTCTGGATCTGGGTGGTTTCTTTGATGGATACGGTTTTGATGTCGATTCCGGCGCGGCGGAGAAGGTCTACTACGGTGAGGCCTTCGATGTCTTCGAATCCGTCGGCCAGGAAGATGTATGCTTTTTTGCTCATTTTTTGAGGTACCTCCTGGGTGATTTTTATTGGATTGTTTTATAGCATTTCCTATTTTGTTTCTGAAAGGGATTATAGCATCTTTTATGAAGAGTTACAACGTGGGAATGGAACAGATGAAAAGATATGACTAAGAGACGCGCGAAGCTCTTTGTCTCCTGGGGTTCAGTTTCGTAAGCTTAAGTAACTCTAAGGTCTGGAAAATCTGCTAAAAGCATGAAAAAGAATGCAAAACTCGCTCCGTTGCAAACTTCGCTCAAACACGTTGCTATTCTTTTCCATAACGCAGATTCCCCAGACCTAAGAGTTACTAAGACTCGTCAAATTCACCCCAGGAGACAAAGAGCTTCGCGCTGAGTATATGATCATGTGTTACTTCTGCTGTATGTTTTAGTTTTTTTATTTTTGCATTACAAATTCATTTTCTTTTTATATATTTCATTTTTTGCTTATTCTTCCATAATAATTTTAAAATCTACCAGATTTCTGGATTTAAATCTTTAGGTAAGGGGTTGGGGTATGTTTCGCCATCCAGGGTTTCTACCAGCTCTTTTTTAGCATCTTCTACTAGTTTTGGAGTTTGCAAGAAATCCATAGCGGTGAGAGCCATGATTTTGGCGGCATAGAGCATTCCTTTGTGGGCAATGGTGGATCTGCCCTGGGCGACTGCCTGCCAGGAGTGGAGGGCGGTTCCGGCGGCGAATGTGGGGATGTTAAGGTGGACGGTTGGGACAATCCAGCTTACGTCACCTACGTCGGTGGAGTATTTGAGGTCGCTGTATAAGTTTTGATACGCGATTGGCTCAAAGATTGTTTTTTTCATTGCTTCGGTTGCATTCGGGCCGAAATAATCCCGGGCGATGGCCGGGAGTTGTTTTTTGTCCTGATCTGAGAGGGCTTGCTGGAAATTTTGGGCGTAGGTATATTCTTGTTCGGTATAAGTGATTGGGCCGAGTTTTTCGAGGTATGTGTTCATGTGGTCTGCCAGGATTTTGTTGGAGATCAGGTTGGAATATGCAGCTACCTGGCGGATTTCTACGGTGGTTTCGGTCATGAGGGCGGCACCTTTGGCTATGTTGCAGACACGGTTGTAGAGTTCTTTTACCTGGGTAATCTTTGGGGCACGGATAGCGTAGAGTACCTGGGCTCTGGACTGGACTACGTTTGGCGCGTCTCCACCTGTGTCGGTGATGGCGTAGTGGATTCTGGCTTCGTCTATCATGTGTTCGCGCATGTAGTTTACGCCTACGTCCATCAGCTCTACTGCATCCAATGCGGAACGGCCGAGTTCCGGGCACATGGAGGCGTGAGCGGGGGTTCCGTGGAATGTGAAGAATACCCGGAAGTTTGCTTTGGTGCTTCCGTAGCATGCTCTCCGGCCCTGTTCCGGGTGCCAGCAAAGGGCAAGATCGCAGTCGTTGAAATAACCGTCGCGGACAAGAAATGCTTTGCCGCCGGCGTTTTCTTCTGCGGGACAGCCGTAGTAGCGGATTGTGCCTTTTAAGTTGTGTTTCTGCATGAAATTTTTCAGTGCTATGGCAGATGCAAGGGTTCCGGTACCAATGAGCTGATGACCGCAGCCATGGCCACAATTATTAATGTGAGCATGTACGTTGTTACTAATTTTGTCCGGCCTCTTATGCTTATCATTGGATTCCATGTTCTGAAATTCGTTTTCAGCTTCACAAGATAGCTGTTCTGCCTGCATTCTTTCGGTTGCATCTGCTTTCTGTGAAAGTCCCGGCAGTGCATCGAACTCTCCCAATAATCCTATAACTGGTTTTCCAGATCCGTATTCTGCAATAAATGCAGTTTCCTCACCTGCCAAATTGGATTTGACGGAAAATCCTTCTTTTTTCAGTGCATGTTGTAGTAATTCTGAGGATTTGTATTCCTGAAATCTTGGCTCGGCAAACTCCCAGATTTTGTTGCTGATTTCGGCATAGTATTCTTTTCGGCCGTCGATTTCTTCTGAAATTTCTTTTATATATTCATCTGTATATTTGTCTTCCTGCTCCATTTTATCTCCTGCTTTCTTAGTGAAATACTTCCTGCCGTTACTGTACACTCTATTCTCAGTAATGCATACAAAATTGATTCCAGATTGTCTGCGGCAATGGAATTTTGGCTTGTATGTCTCGGGATTTGTTATATACATACCCGAACATCCCATAAAACAATGACCTGCGAACAGCAATAATGTCATCATTTAGTGTTCTATAAAAGCATATATGATTCTTTCCATATTTTCCTATTTATGCTATCATCAATTATAGCACAAAATAAAATATGACACCATTTTACTCATTGGAGGAACCTGAAATGGAAATCGAACGTAAATTTTTAATTTCTAAAGAAAATCTACCAAAAAACCTTGACTCTTATCCACACCACAAACTGGAACAGGGATACTTATCCACTGCACCGGTGGTTCGTATCCGCAAAGAGGATGATAACTACTATCTCACTTATAAATCTAAGGGACTTATGACTCGTGAGGAATACAATCTTCCTCTTACCAAAGAATCCTATGAACATATGCGTCCCAAAGCCGACGGCATTCTTATCTCAAAAACACGCTATCTGGTTCCTGAAAAAGATGGACTTACCATTGAGCTGGATGTATTTGATGCTCCGTATAAAGGGCTTTATCTTGCAGAAGTGGAGTTTTCTTCTGAAGAGGAAGCACTTAGCTATGCACCACCGGCATGGTTCGGAGAAGATGTCACAAATTCCGGCAAATACCATAACAGCCGTTTAAGTCAGGGAAATCTGTAATTTTTAATTGCCTGGCATATTGAATTTTACAATAATACTTCTTTCCAAAGTAAGGAGACTGCAGTTTTACAAAACACAGTCTCCTCACCTTTTAGCCAAATAAAGTAAGTCATCTATTTTAATTGCGATAATTCACCATTCTTCCATGGTTAAAAACTTTCTGATATTTTTATGTTTAATCCCATTCTGACTCATATCGATTTCATCCATTGTGACAACATATTTAGGAAAATTATCACGTACATAATCATACACGCCAAATTCTCTTTGAATCGTTTCCGGAGCAGCTAACAGATAAGCAACTTGTATATAAATTTTCTGTTCCTGTTTCTGACAGATAAAGTCAATCTCCTTATCTCCCGCTTTTCCCACCGTAACAGAATATCCTCTGCGTAAGCTTTCCATAAACACAATGTTTTCAAGAATCAGATTTATATCCTTCATATTCCCGCCAAAAACAGCTTCCCTCAAGCCATGATCAGCCATATAATATTTTTCATTGGTTGCCAGAATCTGCTTTCCCTGAATATCCTGACGTTTTACCTGGTAAAACAGATATGCATTCATACAGTATTTTATATAATTCATAACTGTATCCGCAGCAACCGCTCTGTGCTCACTCTTCAAAAATTTAACAATAGCATTGGCAGAAAAAGTTGTCCCTACATTACCGATAATATAAGATACTATCCGTCCCAGAAGATCTACATCTCGGATTTTATTTCTCCTTACCACATCTGTCAAAACTACGGAATTGTAAATATCCTTCAGATATTGCTTTCCTGGTTCTTCCATATAACGCAAATTTCCCAGATACGGCATTCCTCCCAGTATCAGATATTTTTGAAACATTTCAACATCTGAAGCCTCAGGAAATACAGAACTATATAATTCTTTAAATTCAGAAAACGAAAATGGATAAATCGTAAATTCGACATATCTGCCTCCAAGAACCGTTGCAAGTTCTCCTGACAACAACTTTGCATTAGAACCCGTAATATAAATATCGCAGTCAAATTCCACACGAAAAGAATTTATACATTTTTCAGCAAACTATATTTCCAATCATCCCAATCAAACTATATCATACAAAAATAAAACAGCTCCGAAATATTATTCTGTTTGTATGCATTTGCAGGAATCGCAGATTCCGAAACCGCATACAAACAGAATAATATTTCGGAGCGTCCCTTTTGAAAGAAATCTACATTTTTTTCCCTTTTTCAGCCGCCCCATTCAAAGCTTCAAAAACAGCGCTTCTAAACCCATTCTTCTCCAGAATCCGTACACCTTCAATAGTCGTACCAGCCGGTGAACATACCATATCTTTCAGTTCTCCCGGATGCATCCCTGTCTCCAGCACCATCCTTGCACTTCCAAGTACAGACTGCGCCGCAAACTGATATGCCTGTTTTCTTGGCATTCCCTGCGCTACCGCAGCATCTGCCATTGCTTCTATAAACATAAAAACATATGCAGGTGAACATCCGCTTACAGCTCCAACCGCATCCATCAGACGTTCCGGAACTACCTCTGTACGTCCAAAGCTGTTGGTAATCTCACAGATCTGTGCCAGCTCTTCTGCAGACACTTTCTCATTGGCACATACGCCTGTCATACCTTCCCCAACCTGAGCTGGAGTATTCGGCATTATTCTCACTACTTTCAAAGGTTGTCCACACTTCTCCTCTAACCATGCGAGAGTTTTCCCCGGTGCAATACCTACGACTGTGTGTTCCGGTGTCAGTTCACCTTTTACTTCATTCAACACTTCTTCATAAAACTGTGGTTTCACTGCCAAGAAAACCAGTTTTGTGTTTTTTACCACCTCATGGTTATCCAGAGTTGTAACCACTCCCAGTTTTTCTTTGCTTCGTTTGCTTCCTTCTTCTGAAAGATTGGAAACAATAATCTCATCTTTTTTATAAAGTCCTTTTTTCAGCATACCACTGATCATGGCAGAAGCCATATTTCCGCATCCGATAAATCCGATTTTCATAAATCTGCTCCTCTCTTGCAATTCCTGTTGCTTTCTGATAATTTATAACTGCTTTTTTCATATCTATATTCATTATCTTTTTCTTGTTATAGATAATGATGACCATCCTGCAATCTGTTGTAAAAATACTGAACCGTTACAGGTGATTATAATTCATTACTGTCCAATATGACTGTAAAAGGACCGTCATTCAAAAGCTCTACTTTCATATCTGCCCCAAATTCTCCCTGCTCAACAACATCAATGTGTTCTTTGCATTTGGCAATTATGTATTTGTACAGATTTTCAGCCATATCAGGGGCTCCTGCTCTTATAAAGGAAGGTCTGTTTCCTCTTTTACAGTCAGCATATAATGTGAACTGGGAAATAAGCAGAAGACTTCCGCCCACCTCCTTCAGACCAAGATTCGTCTTACCGTTTTCATCTTCGAAAATACGCATATTAACCATTTTATGAATCATTTTATCTGCGATTTCAACGGTATCTTCCTCTCCTACTCCGATAAGAACCATAAAGCCCTTGCCTATCTGGCCTCGTACTTCACCATTAATTGTCACTTTTGAACGTGTTACCCTCTGAATTACAAAACGCATAATTCACTCTCCTTAATCAATGAATTTCTGTCTATGGATAGATAGCATAGCACATTTTTATCCATTTTTCCATTGTAAAGTGTCACCTTGCAGCTGTTATCTCAAAATCTTGTGTTACTTGCACTCGTCACTCCATTCTCAGTAATACTGCACAATTCCCTTCATCATTTTATAATAAACCGGGATCAGAAGTGCACAGGCTCCGATCCATGCCATTGGACTGGCAATACATACAGATGTATATCCGATAATTCCGGAAAGACCTACTGTTGCAGCGATTCGCATAACCAGTTCAATCATACAAGCAGCAAAAGGTGCTTTGCCATTCTGCATACTCTGGATGGATGTACGGTATACTGCCAGCAGTCCAAGCACAAAGTAAAAGGGAGCTACAATCGTCAGGTACATATCTGAATAGTGATAGATTTCTTTTGTGGGATCTGAGAGAAACATTCTTACGATCGGATGTCTCAGCAGCAGAATTCCAATACACATGATCAGGTTAAATGCTTCTGTCTGGATCAGACAGGCGCGCACGCCCTGACGGATCCGATCCCATCTGCCTGCACCAAAGTTCTGAGCCACATAATTGGAAATTGCGGTCATCATTGCATTGTTTACCAGTACAGAAAGCTGATCTGCTTTCGATGCTGCGGTATATCCTGCAACTGCTGCAGTACCCAGTGAGTTTACCACTGCCTGCATGGCAAGCTGTCCGATACACATGACAGACATCTGGAATCCCATAGGAAATCCGGTCTTCAGGTGCAGGACTGCCGTGTCTTTTAAATCTGTAAAATCTTCTCTGTGCAGATGCAGAATCGGAAAATTCTTCAGTCCTACAACCAGACTCAGCACTGCGGAAAGGAACTGTGACAGAATAGTCGCCCATGCAGCACCAGCCACCCCCATATGAAACGGTACAATAAACAGAATATCAAGAAAAATATTTAATACAGATGAAAATACCAGGAAATACAATGGTGTTTTACTGTCTCCCAGTGCACGGAGCATATTGGAGATCATGTTATAGAAAACAGTAGCACCTGTACCAAGTAAAACTACAAACATATAGTCATATGCTTCACCGGAAATATCAGATGGGATTTGCATCCAACGCAGGATCTGGTGAGCAAGCAGACAGCAGATCAGTGTCAGAACTACTGTAAATGCAATACTCAGCAATGTGGAAACTGCGACGCTCTTGCGCATTCCTTTTTCATCTTTTGCCCCGCATTTCTGTCCGAGACAGATACCAAAGCCACCGGTGAATCCATTGATAAAGCAGAATACAAAATAGATAATAATACTGGTGGACCCTACTGCTGCCAGGGAAGTTGCCCCCAGTGTTTTACCTACGATCACGGAATCCGCCAGTGTGTAGAAAAGCTGAAACAGATTTCCCAGGATTACAGGAATTGCAAATTTCAGCAGTGACCAGAACGGATTTCCTGTAGTCAGATCCATCTCTTTTGATCTTGCCATGTTTCTTACTCCTCTCCTTGCACGATGTGCACACCAACGTTATAATTGTGGTTATAACAAGCATTGTAAATGAATATATCCTGTGATAAATTGTCAGATCGTATTGATGCTCATACTTCTGTAAGCAATTCATCACAGCGTACATATAATAAAATCGGAGAACTGTAATATGGCTATGCGTAAAATTCTTGTAGATGAAACCAATCGCGAACTTTGTGAACATGGAACTGTCGGTTTTCCCATGACCGTTAATCATGATGATCTGTGGGCATTTGAGGGAAAAAGTGTACCTATCCACTGGCACAATGACCTGGAGATCAGTCTTCCCAGAGAAGGAGAAGCTATCTATCAGGTGTACCGGAAAAGCTACACTGTCAGACCTGGAGATGTTCTTCTTCTGAACCGAAATGTACCTCATAGCTGTCACTCACCTAATAACAGTCATGCCAGATACAGTACCTTTCTGACACGTCCGGATTTCATATACGGCGAATACGGAAGTGATGTGGAACGCAGATGTTTTCGCCCTTTTCTCCAGAATTCTGCTGTCCCTTGCATCCTTCTTACTTCCGGAAACTCATGTACCCGGACTGTGATTCAAAAGCTCAATGAAACAGAAGCACTCTTTGATCAGAAGACCTTCTGTTATGAGTTGAAGATTAAGGGGCTTCTCTGTGAAATTTTCGGTATGATTCTCTGCGAACACCAGAATGATCTTGCAAAATTTATTCCGGCCAACCAGCTGGAACTGGAAAGGCTGGAACAAATGCTGGATTATCTTAATACGCATTTTGAATCCGTAATCTCTCTGCAGGAACTGGCAGACCAGGTTCATCTGTCCAGAGAGGTCTGCTGCCGCCTGTTCAAAAAAATGACCGGCAAGACAATTACCGGCTATCTGGAAGAATATCGTGTCAACCAAAGTCTGCCTCTGGTTCAGAGCTGTCAATATTCTATGATCCAGATTGCAGATATGACAGGCTTCAGCAACGCCAGCCGTTTTGCCCGGGCATTCCGCCGACAATTCGGATGCAATCCCGGTGAATACAATTCTCTTAAGCTGCAAAAGTGCTAACCTGTATCTGCTCTTTTATATGGTTATCCCTCTGCCGCATGGATATTATATTAGAATTCTATGTCAGAAACCATTCTGCTATTGATTTACATGATACAGATATTGATTTTTCAGGACCTATTATTCTCAAAAAAAGAACAGCCCCTCTGACTTATTATGCGTCAATGAGACTGTCCTTTTTTATTATTTGTGTTCAATCGAAGCCGGGGACTTACTTGATTTGGTTACATCCCAAGTGTGTCATTTACCAGAATCACATGGATTCTGTCTTTATGTCTGGAATATCTGGTGATCAGGAACTGACAGCAGATGGTATCCGGGGATTTGCAGTTAAAGCATTTTCCGGTTTCCTTACATGGAGTTTTGATATCAAATCTCTGTGCATTAGCTGTAGCTGCTACATTTCTGGCACGCTTCATTGCGCTGTCAAGATCCGGACAGACTTTGTTTATACCTACAATAAAGATTACTTTTTTCGGGCCCTGGGCAATGCAGGATACACGGTTGGAATTGCCGTCAATATTGACAAGGACGCCATCATCCGTGACTGCATTGGCACTGGATAAAAAGAAATCTGCATCATAGGCTGCCATAAGTCCCTCACGAGGTTCAAGCTTTGCGCGGTCAATATAATTATAATCTCCATCCTGCAAAGCTTTGACCAGACCGATCTCATGTGCACTCATGCATCCGCCCATGGCGATTGTGCTTCCGTTTGGAATCAGTTCCAGTGCCTGCTTTAATGCCGCTTCTTTATCTTGTGCATAATACCCGGACATATTGCGGGATTCCAGTCCCTTGATCACTGTTTTTGCCAAAAGTTCGTTTCTTTTTTTCATGTTTGCATCCATTGTTGTGTCCTCCTTAAACCAGATTTTTATCTACTAACAGGAGCATAACACATCTTCATCTATTTTTCTATTATTATAAATGAACATATCTTTTGTGTAAGTTATCCATATTATTAACTGTCACTTCGCAGTCAGGATATAGACTTATATCTTCCACTTTTTTCAGAGTAGACAATACACTGTCGAAAAGTCAACACGTCTTTTCACAATTTCTGACTGGAGAAATGGAGTGTATTCTGATAAAATAGGCATATAAAGGAGGACAAACGTAAATCCTTACAAATAATAAAAGCAAAAAGAACAGCCGAAGACATTTTCAAGGCACGAATGAGGACTATACTTAACGAATAAGGGAGTACCTTATGGCAAATGCTAAACACGAAGATGCTGTTATGAAGATGGGCTTCGACTATTTTCGGAATACGATTCTTAAGACTCTGGGAATTGATTACCAGTATGAAGAAATCGGACCAACAGAGCTGGTGGAACTGACAATTCAGTCTTTGTATATGGACTTTACCTTTCTGACTACGGGTGGTTTCTATATACATACAGAGTTTCAGACTACAGATAAAAAAGAAGCGGATTTGCGAAGATTCCATGCATATGATGCAGTATATTCCAATAAGACAGGGAAGAAAGTTATTACTTACGTCATTTATTCCGGCGGGATTACGAATGTGAAATCTGAACTGGACTGTGGGTTATATACTTACAGAGTGCAACCGATTTATCTGAAAAATAAGAATGCAGATGAAGTATTCCGGAAATTAAAGCAGAAGCAGGATAACGGTGAAGCTTTTACTGAAGATGATTACGCTGCTCTTTCCCTGACACCATTGATGTCCGGAAAAATGAGCCGCAAGGATATGTTTAAAGAAGCTATTTGTCTGGCAAAGCCCAATATTGAGCTGAGTGCTGAAAAGGCAACCGCCATGTTGTATACACTGGCTGACAAGTTCTTAGATAGAACTGAGTTAGACGAAATTAAGGAGGTAATCAGAATGACCAGACTTGGACAGATGTTAATGGATGAGGGAATGGAACTTAAAGAAACCGACTCCATTAAAAAACTTATGAAAAATATGAACTGGACCATTGACCAGGCAATGAACGCTTTGGAAGTTCCAGAAGATAAACGTGAAAAATATCGCAAGGCAATCATTCCTGACAATTAACAGATAAAAGTACCGCCATATTGACTTATCACAATCAATATGGCGGTATCTTTCTTAATACAGTTTCTTACATTTTCTATCTGTTCATTTCATTGTACTGCACGATCTTTCTCATATTTCCAACCAGAAGCAATGTCAGTACAATGGTTACGATTTTAAACGGAATATTCATATAACTCTTACACAAATCCCAATATATGGCAATGCATATAACAGCAACAGTGCCTCCTGTCCATATGCACATGGACATTTTTGAGACATACAGGGCTTTTCTCGCTTTGGTTTTATCGAATTTGAAACCTATTTTCAGATGCCGTGGATAGATATTTTTATATCTGTATGTACTCAGTACAATCCCCATCAGTCCATAGGAAACTATAATGCAGCTTCCTCCTGCTGATAAAAAGGGAAGAAATGTTACTGATTGTGGAAATACACCCAGATTTTCCAGGATATTTATGAAAAAGTTTATAAGAAATACGATTCCGCATCCACATCCCATCATCATTCCAAGCTGATTCTTCTGTCTCATGGCAGTGTTAAAAACTGCGAAAATCAAAACTGCCAGAACACAGCATAAAAGCACGGCTGCAATTGTTCCATATACAGATGACAGATAGGTCAAAATATAATCCGCATTAAAAGCCGGCAGATTTCCCATTACATCTGATCCACTTTTCCCTATCCATTTATTCTGCTGCCAGAATGAATGTAGCATTCCGGTGAAATAATCTTCCTCTCCACCACCTGAAAAAATAGCCTGTAAACGTGCAATCTGATATTCTGTCAGGCTGCTGCTCAGATACCTGATCAGAAAAGCTGCCACAGGCATAGCCAGAAAACCAGCCCAGATTCCGCAGATGGCTTTCTTTTTTCTCACAGTAAACCAGTTCTTTTGAATTGCAACTGTCAGCATAACCAGCATAGATACCAACATCACACAAGCTGTCATAAGCGCAGGCATGGTATAGACCAATATAACCGGTGCAATCATCCATATGATTGCTCTCATCAAGCCCTTATATCCCCAGCCGTGATATTTATACAAAATTGCTCCATATACGGGAACATAAAACAGCATCAGAGTCTGCATGGATATTCCTCTTCCACCTGGCAGCACAATAAAATATCTTGCTCCATTTAACCGGCAGCCACCCAACAAGGTAACCAGACAGGCAAACAGTAAAATGACGGCAATTATTTTCGAAAATCTTGCCAGTACAGTGTAATCCAGAAGATATAAAATCATCATAACTGCAAGTCCGATCGCAACATGGAACACATATCTGTCCGAACCGGCCGTAGCGTTTTCACTGATTTTTCCGGCAATCCCTGCATGTATCAAAACGCCTGCAATGCTGATAAGAATGATTATTCCCAGAAGTTTCCATGCAACCTGAGGCCTGTGGACACTGTCAAGAGAGATTCCTGTTTCCACAGGATCTCCCATATCCCGGACGGCTTCCCTCTCTGCCTGTTCACGATCCATGCCTGCATGCATATTTGCCTCGATCTGATCTTCTATATGATCCTGAAATTCCTTTTTTACATAAGGCCGCGCTTTCTTACAGCGAATCTGTTCCAGTAATGTTTTCAGATATTCGTCCATAGATCACACCTCCATTACAAGCACGTTGGTCACTGCTGCAGAATACTCTTTCCATTCTTCTACTTTCTTTTCCAGAAATCCCCTTCCCTGTCTGGTCAGGCTGTAATACTTTCTGGTCTTTCCGGCTGCCTCCTGTTCGTATACTGTCAGAAATCCCTTATCCTCCAGACTGTGCAGTAACGGATACAGAGTTCCTGCTTTCAGTTCAAACACGTTCTGAGATTTCTGTCGCAGGGTATCGATCATCTCATATCCATACATATCCTTTTCTGACAGCAATTTCAGTATAAGCATTGTCATACTCCCGGAAACCAGTGATTTTTCAATGGCCATAGTATTCACCTCCTATTGTATAGATTGTCTATATATCGGTTATCTATATAATAAAGGAACCTGTATACTATGTCAACTGTTTCCGGAATAATTTTGACAACTTCACTGCTACGGCAACCGAGTTCTGGTATCTACATACTTTTTCGGACAGAAAAACCACCACATTGTCATATAGTAACACAATGCGGTGGTATAAATCTCTCAAAACAGATCCAGCATACTGTCCAGATAGATTTTTTCTCTGACATGTATCTGGTATTCCGGTCT
Source organism: Blautia sp. HCP3S3_B11 (assembly GCF_052064435.1). Lineage (NCBI taxonomy): Bacteria > Bacillati > Bacillota > Clostridia > Lachnospirales > Lachnospiraceae > Blautia > Blautia sp. HCP3S3_B11. Next base: position 168,108 of record NZ_JBQHVP010000006.1, on the reverse strand, counting down.
GGTCATGTAATAGAGCAGAAATTCCAGTATCAGAGCACTTCCGAGTCCTCTTCCTTCTATTTTAAAATTTGAAAATCCCATTGGCAGATAGATATCCCGGATATCATTGATTCCAATGAACCCCGGATTCTCCATAGCTTTTGAAAAAAGATAGCCTCTCGACCCGTCCGGTGCCTTGCAGTAATGCTCCGGGCAGTTTTCACCCAGATTCTTGCGGCTGACCGTTTCATAGCAGGCTTTTCTGTCCCTGCAGCCAAACCAACAGCATTCATTGCAGAGAAATTCTACTTTGTCCTTCTCAGCCTGAGACAATGTATTTAACTTATCAAAAGCCTTGTTTAGCCGGAAATCCGGCACAACATAACGAAAATCTTTTCTCCGGATCTCTTCCTCAAGCTGTGTAAAATCTGTCAGAACCTTGGTAGTGGAGGAAACAAAATAGAGTCCCGGATACTGCTCCTTAAGATATTCCAAAAGCAATTCTGAATAAATGATCACGCCGTTTTGCGGTTCTCTGTTTCTCTCAAACAACCGGCACAGTGCATTGCATTTTCTGTCTGAAAGGTGTTCCTGGCGAAGCAGGGAATTGCTGAAAGTCAGTCGGGCAGAAATCCCATATTCCTGCATCAGTTCAAGAACCTCCTCCGGATCATTCTCTCCGAAGCCTGCCCTGCCTCCACCCCAGACACAGTCTGCCGGAGCACCATATACGGAACCTATTTCGCACCAGTCATAAAAATATTCCCTGTGTTCCCGGAATAAAGTCAGGAACATCCGGTACAGCTCATAAAACTCAAACAGCCCAGGCAGGTGAAAATATGCTTTCTCCCTCATTAATTTTCCAGCACATCCTCTATGGTTTCCGAAGCATCCTCAAGAGCATCCAGGGCTTCGATCAGTTCATCTGCTTTTCCTGTATGTGTCTCCTCTTCTTCATACTCATCAATCAGTGCTGTCAGCTGATCTTTTATCTCTTCCAGACCTTCATAGATTTCCTTTAATTTTTCTTCCCTTTCCATTACGGATGAAAGTTTTACAACTTTAGACATTGTGATACCTCCCATATGCATTTTCTTTAGGAAAAATTATAACACTGCTCTCTTTTTATGTCTATATAATCTGAAGGCACTTGTGATACCCGTTTTCTCTGTGGTATTCTATAGATATGATCATTGCGTTACGCAAAATATAAAGTGGAGGATTTTTATGTTAGTTTGTGATTATATTGTAGAATCTATTGACGGTGACTATGCACATCTTCGCAGAACAGATCTGCCTGAAGAGGAATTAAAGCTCGTAGCGCGGGCACTTCTGCCCTTTGACATCACAGAAGGATGCAGATTACATTATGAAATGATGCAGTATAGTATCATTGACTGATTGGGCAGTCTCCGACTCACAGCTGTTACAAAAATTTACCAGAAAAGGCAGGTAAATGACTTTTTTAACCTTTACCTGCCTGTAACTTCACACACTCTCTGTAATATCATTTTTTCATCAGATACCCATATTTACGCATCTGCCTTCTTAACAGCTGCTCCACACGTCTTATTACTTCCCTGGGATAATTTTCCGAATTTTTCTGTAAGTATATCTGAATATCTTTGAACGTAAATTGGAAACCAATCTGAATGCCATACAGTTCTTCTGCTGCATCCAACTGTATATCAAAATCCGAGCTAAATGGCTTCGCCTCAATTTTTTCCAGACAATATTCCAATGACTGATCAATAGGATAATCCTGATTTATGTCGGCAAACATACAAAGTCCCTGATCAAAAAAAGGACTCAGTTCATATTTCTGTGTTTTTTCATTATAAATGACCGCAATATTGTTGGTATGTCTGTCCTCATTCATGAAAAATGCATCTATTTCCAGCATTGCAGTCAGATATGCTCCAAAATTATCTATTTTTGTAATTTCTTCCACCTGAGTTACCAGGTACTGAATGCGTTCCGAAACATCTGCAAAATATGAGAGCTTTACTGCCAGACTTTCACCTGTATATCGACGATACAATTTTTCCAGCGGAATCAGAATCTGATCTGCTTTCAGAAAATCCAAACTGGAACAGCCCTGAAATATTTTCCCATTATACTCAATTACAGCTGATTCATACTCAACAAAAGGAAAAGGACAAGTACTCTTCTGCAAAAGGTCAGATACAAGAACTTCAGATAAACCTTCATATCCCATATAATCAGCCTTATACCACCTGTCATCAATTTTCCATTTAAGCTGATCTCCCTTGGAAGTATGACCGCTCTTATGCAAGGGAGAATATGCATCAAAATTGCGAATTTCCATTTTTGATCAGCCCTCCTTTTTCAGAATCATAATCCATTGATGATCATCTGACATGCGCCCCTGTGTTTTTTCAATAATTAATAACGGATCATAAAATGGAAGCCCCATCTCTCTCAGAATATCTTTCCTGTGATCGCGTGTTCTGGGAAAACAGCGTTCTTCCAGAAAATATTCAAAATCAGCCCAATCCGGATCAGTTACAACTCCAAATGCCCGGAAAATAATCTGATCTGTGTAGTTTTTAATCTTGATTTTTTCATGCCTGAAATCAATATCTATCGTTGTACACAGATCATCATGATTCATAAAATTCATGCGCATTTTCACATCCGGATCATCAGAAAAATTATAGGCTCGCTTTATCTGACTGTAAATCGTCTGGCGGGAAACATGGTACTGTCTGGCAATATCTGTAATTTTTTCTCCTCGGTTCTGCAATGCCAAAATATGTGCCAGCTGTTCTTCTGTAAACGAATTTTTTCTTCCGGTATTTTTTTTCTTTTCAGAAATAATGCTGTTATTCATATCAGCATTCAAGCATCTGTAATTGTCGGCATCTCTGGATATCTGCTTCAGTTCATGAATATCTGTTGTTCCAAAAATCTGCTGTATCTGGTCTTTAAAATTCATATTAATATCACCACCTTCAAAGAGACATTATGGAAAACACTTTCACACAGAACAGTTTGTGTAATCGAGTATAGCATGGAGCAAAAAGAAGTGTCAAGAAATAGTTTCTTGACACTTCTCTGCACGCATCTACTCAATATGATTATATGCTTTTTCTTATTTCCGCTTCAAAAATCCTTTAGTTTTCCCCATAACATCCTGGAGAATTTTCAGATTTTCCAGTGTATCTGTTGTTTCCAGTGAATGGTTTGCATTTTCATAAGTATACATTGGCACCTGCTGTTTTTGTGAAAGAGCCTGTACTTCAGAAACAATACTCCATGGATCTGAAGTTCCGATAAAGGCAATGGCATCTCTATGAACAAAATTATATGTGTATTTCAATGGTGTGTATAGTATCTGCCGGCATCTGATGCTGTGTTTCTCTGCATATGCGGATGCTATGATCGTGCCTACGCTTTTTGCGACAAATAATATTTCATCATATTTGTCAAAGTCAATGGCAGAAAGACTTTTCTCTGCCTGTTCATAAAGGCTTTCGAATGCCTGCTGCATTTTTTCTTCATTTCCCCGGATATTTCCGCCATCATAAGTATAGCTTAATGCAATTGTTTCTTCATAGCCACATTCCTGCGCCAGCTTTCGTGAATAATATAAAAGCGGCTTGTCACAATGATACCCGATACCAGGGAAAAATACTGCTGACTTCATGTTCTGCTCTCCATTTAATAACTGCTCTATCATTTTTCATCAGATTGCCAGAAGATTCTTGATTGCTTCCATATAAACCAGAACTGCCTCTTCCATGCCGGATACGAGGATAAATTCATCTGCACTATGGATACGATAATCGATTCCAGGTTTCTCAGGTCCAAATGCAATGATATTCTTAAGAGATTTTGCATAAGTTCCACCGCCGATCACCATCGGCTTGTTCTCTGTATCGCCTGTTACATCTGTATAAGCTTTGTATAAAGCATTTACCAGTGGGGATTCTCTTGGGAAGAATAAGGCATCACCAATTCCCAGAATCTCTATACGTCCATTCTCATCCTCAAGTCTGTTCTCACACATCCTGCGGACTTCATCTGATTTCAGTGTTACAGGTACTCTGATATCAATTGTACAGGAGATCACATCATTCTCTGTTTTAATCATACCGTTGCAAAGAGTAAGTTCGCCATACTCATCTGCAAATTTCAGTCCAATGCCTTCACCATCGCAGGATGTGCCGATATGTGTATTATAGAATTCCACAAAATCGTCCTTAAATCCTGCTTTCTCGAGACATTCAAAAGTAACACCTATTGCATTGACGCCAAGAGTCGGAGTGCTGGCATGTGCCGGAACTCCCTTTGCATAAATACTGATCTGTCCATTTTCCTCTGTTAACTTATATTCCTGAAGCTTTGTCTCTGCAAGTACAGCTTCCAGTCTCTCCTTCAGTCCCTCTTCGGCAGGAACAACTATTGTGGAGGAATCACATACTGCGTTAAAAACAAAACCACCATCTGCAGAGATGATTTTCGTGTTCTTGGAATAAGCCATCATCTGCAGAAGTCCCTTTTCGCCATGAATACACGGAAAACTGGCATCCGGGGTAAAGCCACAGGATAATTCTTCTGCCACTTCATTATAATGTTCCATACATTTGGAACCTGTTTCCTCGTTACATCCCATAATGAGACGTACTCTCTTGTTCAGCTTCACACCTGAATCTCGGAGAAGCTTCATTGCATAAAGAGCTTCCAGAACAGGTCCCTTATCATCTGTTGTTCCACGACCGTAAACATAATCACCCTCGCGTGTCAGTTTAAAAGGATCATAACTCCAGTCCCCGCCTACAGGTACGATATCCAGATGTCCGGCAATACCAACAATCTCATCACCCTCGCCCATCTCTGCGTAACCACAGTAATTGTCCAGATTGACTGTCTTAAATCCAAGCTCCTGTGCAATCTTAAGACCTTCCTCTAATGCTTTGGCAGGTCCTTCTCCAAAAGGTTTCCCCTCTGCGGGAGTGCCAAGCTGAGAATCAATGGCAACCAGCCTTCCCAGATTGGTAAGCATCTCCTCTGTTAATCCATGAATCTGTTCTTTGATATCCATAATTTTTGTGCCTCCAGTTAAATACTTTCTCTATCTTTGAAATTTCTTTATCATTATTTTTTCATTTTATCATATTCAGGCACAAAATAACAGCAGATTGCAGGAATGATTTTTTAGATAATTTTTCAGACCCACTCTATGGCCAGATAAAATTACAGTTTCCGGCCTCCAGACCGTCAATGAGAATGTTCTGGCCTGTACAGAAACGGTTTTTTACCGCCATAAAGTAAATCCACTCTGCTGCCTCTTCCACAGACATCCATCGTTTCAGAGGTGTAAGTTCCATGATCTGATCCCAGAGCTTTTCATCCTCCATCACCGGCCGGTTCAGTTCAGTCATTACCCCACCGAAATCCAGACTGTTGCATGTAGCCTGATACGGAGCTATCCTCATGGCCACATTTTTCGTATAGGCAAGGACTCCTCCTTTACTTGCTGCATACTCCGGAAATTCAGAACCTGTATGCCCGCTTGCTGATCCGATCATAATAACAGAATAAATATTAGGATGAATGCCGTAATGTTCTGTAACAGAAATCGTCCCTTTCAAATTTACATCAATATCATCGTCATTCTGAACCCCTGCATTATTGATCAGAATATCTACCGGTCCGATTTCCGGATAAGAGCTTTTGTCTCTGATATCCAGACAGAAATGAGTATATTTCGGATGTTGGATCGAGGATATATTTTTATCAAATCCATAGACTTCATGATTTTCTTTCAGGAAAAATTCTGCACAGCCTTTTCCGATCCCGGATGCTGTGCCTGTGATCAGAACTTTCATCAGGCAAAATTCTCCTTCATACTTTTACGCAACGCTGTAATAAGAACTGCTGCTACTGCAATACACAGAACCCTGTCAATATAATCTGTGATAAACTGAACCACAAAGCAGCTTCCTACCATTCCAAGAGGTGTTTTTGCCAGAAGCTGTACAAGAACGGTGGATCCGGAAGAAGTGATTCCTCCAAATAAAAACGCCGTAATACAGGAACTGATTATGGTAGATGGAAGTGTGATCACAAGAGCAGCCGGAAATATCTGCCACTTTTTCGGCTGGAATTTTCTGTACACCAGACCTGTCACAAAACCAAGAAGAATTCCTACCGGAGCATAATACAGGGAATAAATATCTACAGTCATTCCCATCAGCAGACCGCTGAGCAGATTAGGAAGCATTCCATAAAAGGGTCCCAGGACAGCAGCCACAAATACAGTTCCAATACTGTCCAGATAAATAGGAAGTTTCAGAAATAAAGCAATCTGTCCTCCCACAAAATTAATGCAGATAGCAAAAGCGATCATACAGATCTTCTGTACACTTATTTTTTCAGTTTTCATTTTAAATCTCCTCGTATTAAATCTTGTAAAATATCCAGTTCTTCCGGTTTCTGATCAAGGATCCTTGAAAGAAACATCTGAAAGAATCCATACACATCTACCTCAGTCAGCACCCTTGCATTTGATGCTTTCCGGTAGAAATTCATAGAATCCACAACAGACTGTCCAAGAGAAATCCCCTCTGTTTCAATCTGTACATAGGAATCAAAGCCTTTACAGAGTTCCGGATTGATAAAATATGCCACTGCCAGGGGATCATTGATCACGCAGCCAATGATATGCTCCCATTCCCAGTGGAAATCAAAATAGAATTTCGTAATCTTCTTTACAAATTCCCCTGTTTCCTTGTTCAGACGGCACATATACTCCAGCAGATCAGGCGTGAGTACAATCTTTCTCGTCACATCCAGTCCCACCATATGGATTTTCTGACCATTCTGATGGAGTGTCTCATACACCAGGGAAGCGCCGTCCGGGTCACACCAGTAATTGTATTCTGCAACAGGTGAACAGTTTCCATGACTTTTAAAGCTGCCGCCCATGGAAACAATCTCCTCAATACAGGAAAATGCTTCTTTATCCTTCTGGATCAGTCTGGCAAGATTGGTCATAGGTGCCAGTTCGATTATGGATACTTTCTCTTTTTTCAATACATCAGCAAGAAAATCCACAGCACTGATCTGCTGCTGATAACCGATTACTTCCGGCAGAAAGCTCTCTCCAAGCCCGTCTTCTCCATGAGTGTCCAGAGCATTCACGTAATCCCGCCTTAAGGGAGTGCTTTCCCCAATGTATACGGGAACATCCAGACGATTCATCTGCTTCAGGATTTTCTTTGCATTTCCAAATCCCATCTCCACCGGTGAATTTCCGCACACAATGGTGATTCCGATCACTTCGATTTCCGGTGATTTCAGTGCCAGCATAATCGCAAGACTGTCATCAATCCCCGGATCACAATCAATAATTACTTTTCTTTTTTTCATTTAATTCCTTTCTGTCAAAGTAAAAAATGCTTTTGTTTATCCCTCCAATAAACAAAAGCATCAGAAAACAGACCGCTTATGATAGCTCATAAACGACCGCAATATTTTTTTACTTTGCCTAGTTTTTTATACTGGGAGGGTTTCGAACCAGTTTCGGTGGTTATTTTAACACATATTTTTATGCATGACAACAGCTAGTGTGCCAACAAGTTGATTTCTCGAACAATCTTGCGTCTAAATTTCTTATTTCCGCGTTGTCGTCGGTCGCCGTAGCCACCGCTACGCCTCCTTCCTCCGCCTTGAAATAAAAAAATTTATCCTGCAAGATTGTTTCAAGAATCAACTTGTCGGCACACTAGCGCATACACCATTTGAGATTTGCAGCATATTCTAAGAGCAGAAATCTCTTAAAGGAGTATCTGCATGAAAAATAAAAAGTGGATCGCGCTGGCAGCTGCTGTTGTGCTTGCTGTAACTGCACTTCCTGTGACAGCATTTGCAGAGAAAAAAGACAGCACAGATGATAAGATGCTTACAAAAATCACTTTGAACGAAGTAGCACATTCTATTTTCTATGCTCCGCAGTATGTGGCAATTGAAAAAGGATATTTTAAAGATGAGGGGCTTGATCTGACGCTTATAACTGGATTTGGGGCAGATAAAACTATGACCGCAGTCATATCTGGTGAGGCAGATATCGGATTTATGGGCGCAGAAGCATCTATCTATGCCTATCAGGAAGGAGCTACTGATCCTGTTGTAAACTTTGCACAGCTTACCCAGCGGGCCGGGAATTTTCTTGTGGCAAGAGAAGAAATGCCTGATTTTAAATGGGAAGATCTGAAGGGCAGAAAAGTTCTTGGCGGCCGAAAAGGCGGCATGCCGGAAATGGTATTTGAATATATTCTGAAGCAGAATGGCCTTGACCCTCAGAAAGATCTGTCTATTGACCAGAGCATTGACTTCGGCGCTACTGCGGCTGCTTTTACAGGAGATGATTCGGCAGATTTCACCGTAGAATTTGAGCCGTCTGCTACTGCTCTTGAAAAACAGGGCGCAGGATATGTTGTTGCGTCTCTTGGCGTTGATTCCGGTTATGTGCCTTATACTTCTTACAGCGCCAAAACCAGCTATATGGAAAAAAATCCTGATATCATGCAGAAATTCACCAATGCTCTGCAGAAAGGTATGGACTACGTTCAGAGCCATACTCCAGATGAGATTGCAGAAGTAATCGAGCCTCAGTTCCCTGAAACAGATCTGGATACCATCACAGCCATTGTAAAACGTTATTACGATCAGGACACCTGGAAAGAGAATCTGGTGTTCGGGCAGGATGGTTTTGAACTGCTGCAGAATATCCTGGAAGATGCAGGTGAACTGAAAGAACGTACACCGTATGCAGAACTGGTCAACACAGAATTTGCGCAAAATGCTTCCTGATGATTTGCTTTCTCTGATCCTCCTGTAATTTTAGCCCGATATTCGTGTCTTCTCATCCGTTCCTTCATATTGTCAGAGATTTTTGACTTGATTCAGTCAAACCATAATCTTATATATACTTTGAGTAACAGGTAGTAAAAAGAACCATATTTTAACTCCAATTTTGAGAAACGCAGACAGAATTTCGTCATTTTGTCCTGCGTTTTTCTTATGTCTTTTGACAGTTTGACGGAATCCCCGGATACTGGTTACGGCTTTTCGTCAGAATGTCAAAAAACCAAAAAAATCTTTGTACGATTCTTCCCTAGCCATCCCCCCTCCTTTTCGCTATACTGTCTACAGATGAAAAAACGAGTAATCAATCAGCAAAAACAATATGAAATAATTTTGGAGGAATAATAATCATGGCAAGCTTATCATTACAGCACATTAACAAAACTTACCCAAATGGTTTCCAGGCAGTTAAAGATTTCAATCTGGAGATCGAAGATAAAGAATTCATCATTTTCGTAGGACCTTCAGGATGTGGTAAATCTACTACACTTCGTATGGTTGCCGGTCTGGAAGAAATTTCCAGCGGTACATTAAAGATTGGTGACAAAGTTATGAACGATGTAGAGCCTAAAGACCGTGATATCGCAATGGTATTCCAGAACTACGCTCTGTATCCTCATATGACAGTATATGATAACATGGCATTCGGACTTAAACTTCGTAAAGTTCCGAAAGACCAGATTGACAAAGCAGTTCGTGAAGCTGCAAGAATCCTTGACCTTGAGAAACTTCTTGATCGTAAACCGAAGGCTCTTTCCGGTGGTCAGAGACAGCGTGTTGCTATGGGACGTGCTATCGTACGTAATCCTAAGGTATTCCTTATGGATGAGCCTCTTTCCAACCTGGATGCTAAACTTCGTGTACAGATGCGTATCGAGATTTCCAAGATCCACCAGAGACTGGGTGCTACAATCATCTATGTAACACATGACCAGACAGAGGCTATGACTCTTGGTACCAGAATCGTTGTTATGAAAGACGGTGTTGTTCAGCAGGTAGATACACCTCAGAACCTGTATCAGAAACCAGGCAACTTATTCGTTGCAGGATTCATGGGATCTCCGCAGATGAACTTCCTTGACGCTGTTATCTCCGAAAAAGGTGGCAACCTTATCGCTAAAGTTGGCGAGCATGAACTGGTTATCCCAGCTGCTAAAGCAAAAGCTCTTAAAGATGGCGGCTATGTAGGTAAAACAGTTGTTCTCGGTATCCGTCCGGAAGATATCCATGATTCTCAGATGTTCATCGAAGCTTCTCCAAGCGCACCGATGACATCCGTAGTTAAAGTTTACGAGCTTCTCGGAGCTGAAGTATTCTTATACTTCGATGTAAACGGAACTCAGGTTACAGCACGAGTTGATCCTCGTACAACAGCTAAAACTGGAGATCCGATCAAATTCGCATTTGATATGGAAAAATCTCATTTCTTTGATAAAGAAACAGAACTTACAATCTGCAACTAATTTTAGGAATCTTTTAATAAACCCGGGGAGTTTTCCCCGGGTTTTTATGTTATAATATAGAATTGAATTGGTTGCCTGATTACCTCAATCAGACAATTTACGAGGATTGCTATAAGCTGACTCATACCCCAAAAGAAAGGACTGACCTAATGAAAATACAACAGATTTTACAGAAATGCCTGACAGACTGGAAAAATATCAGCCAGCTTGATTTCTGTCTGCTGGATTCTGATAACCATATCTTTCTCTCTACCTGTGATAAAAAACTTCCTGCAGAATCAAAACTGGAAGAATTTCGCCAAAGCAGTGCCCTGTGTGTTTCCAATACAAGCTGCTGCCTGTATAAGATCATGGAGAACCATTCCATCTCCTATATTCTGATCGTATGGGGAAAAGCAGAAAGTACTGCTACCATCGGAGAGCTGGCCGTATGCCAGGTACAGAGTCTCCTGGCTGCCTATGCAGAGAAAAGCGACAAGAATACCTTTATGCAGAATCTTCTCCTTGGTAGTTATTCTGATGTAGATGCCTTTAACCGCGCCAAGAAACTGCACATTGCAACTTCTGTTCAGCGTGCCGTATTTCTTGTGGAAACCAAACAGACCAAGGATGAGAACGCTCTCGCTACGATCCGGAATATTTTCTCTGCCCGTACCAGAGATTTCATCACAGCTATTGATGATACAGGGATTATCATCATCAGAGAATTACAGTCTACAGAAACTTATGAGGATCTGGAATCAATTGCATATATGCTTGTAGATATGTTAAATACAGAAGCAATGACTTCCGCATGGGTTGCCTACAGTAATCTGGCAGAGGATATTTCCAGGCTTCCAGACGCATACAAGGAAGCACATACAGCCCTTGAAGTAGGCAAGATTTTCTACGCAGATAAAAATGTATTCGGATATAACCAGCTTGGAATCGGCAGACTGATCTACCAGCTTCCTGTTTCCATATGTGAAATGTTTATCGACGAGATCTTCAAAGAGGAAACTCTGGATTCTATTGACGAAGAAACCCTGATCACCATCCGTACCTTCTTTGAAAATAACCTGAATCTCTCCGAAACCTCCAGACAGCTTTATGTACACAGAAATACTCTGGTGTACCGTTTCGAAAAACTCCAGAGAAAATTCGGACTGGATATCCGCGCGTTTGAAGATGCACTGACATTTAAACTGGCGATGATGGTTGTGGACTACATAAAATATTCTAAGAATCATCCGTCATAGATTTCTCAGACAATTTGATAACATCCATCCGCGTGATCAAACCGGCAGACTCTTACAGCTACGTGGCTACGCGATTCTACACCGAATAACTGCTCCGCAGGGACTTACTTGATTCTGTTAAAAAAGCGTTATATCTTCACCAGAAATCTCTGTTGAAAATACAACGCTTTTTATTATTTCTTATATATTCTATTTCGCTTCTTTCAGCAGCATCAGATGCTCTTCCGGAAAATGAATATATTTCGGAACTTTTGCATGCGGATCTTCCTCAAAATTTCCTTTGGGACACATCCACCAGACCGGCTGACAGTCTCCGCCTTTCTTGTTCTTCAGTAAATACTGATGTTCAAAGGTCGTTTCAATATATTCCACAACTTCCACTTCCATGTGGTTCTCTCCGCCTTCAGATGCACCTTTCATCCAGTGACCGCGGATTCCCACATGCGTAACATCATCCGGCACCACATCTTTGGTCTGCAGCATCAGATCCCAGTCCACTGCATAAATACTGTGTTTTCCCATTTTCTGTACAGTTGAGAAATTTTTACACCCTGTCAGTCTGGCTGCCTGCAGAATACCGGGTCGTTCAAAGAGTTTCTTGGTTTCTCCTGTAGTAAGTGCCTGACCGCTGTCCAGAATTGTCAGATGTCCGCAGAACTTGTAAGCCTCATCACGGCTGTGAGTGACCAGAATCATATCACCTGTGTACTCATTAAGAAAGTTCTGCATATCACGCTGCATGATATCTTTCAGATATCCATCCAGTGCTGAGAACGGTTCATCCAGAAGGATGACTTCCGGTTCTCCGATCATCATTCGCGCCAGTGCGACACGCTGCTGCTGACCTCCGGAAAGCTGGCCCGGATAACGCTTCTCCAGCCCGTTAAGCTGATAACGCTCTATGTAATCTGCCACTTTTGCCTTAAGCTGTTTCTTATCCCCTCTGTATCCGCATGCGATATTCTTCTCTACAGTCATGGTAGGAAAAAGTGCATAGTTCTGAAAAAGATAGCCGACCTTCCTCTCCTGCGGTTTAAGATTGATTTTCTTTTCTGAATCAAAAAGAACTTTATCATTTACAACAATTCTTCCTGAGTCCGGTGTCTGGATTCCTGCAATACAGCGCAGAGTCATACTTTTTCCGCTTCCGGATGCTCCAAGGATCCCCATTGGAGAACCATCACTCTCCAGCTTTACTTTCAGAGTGAAGCCATGAAGTTTCTTCTCAATATCCACACTGACTGCCATTACATCCACCTGCCCATCTTCATTCCCTTACCGGAAACGATATTGATCGCCACAACGATCACAAATGAAATGATCAAGATCACAACTACCCAGAAACCGGCCATGCCATAATTTCCTGCCGCAGTCTCCGAAGCAATGGCAACGGAAACGGTTCTGGTCTTGCCAAGAATGTTTCCTGCGAGCATGGATGTAGCACCGTATTCTCCGATTGCTCTGGCAAAGGCAAGGACTGTACCGGATGCGATTCCGGGTCCTGCTGTCGGCATGACAACTGTCCAGAAGATTCTTCTGTCACTCATGCCAAGTGTCTTGCCTGCTGCGATCAGATTCACATCCACCTGTTCAAATGCAGCGCGTGCATTTCGATACATCAGTGGAAACGCAATTACAGATGCTGCGATCACGCAGCCCTTCCAGGTCTGTACGATCTTAATGTCAAAATTATCCAGCAGAAATGCCCCGAACGGACGTCTCAGACTGAACAGCAGAAGCAGAATGAAACCGGCCACTGTTGGGGGAAGTACCAGAGGCATGGTCAGGATACCATCCAGTATGCCTCTGGAAACAGGTTTCATCTTCATCACCAGTCTCGCAAAGAATATTCCCAGAAAGAACGCGATCACAGTAGCCGCGAAACCTGTTTTCAGAGAAATCCATAAAGGACTCCAGTTTATTTCTGCCAGAAATTCACTCATTCTTATTTAGCTTCCTCTGTTGTCTCTGTCTCAGCATTTGTTTCTGTGTCATCTGTTTCTTCTGTTGTTTCTGCATCTTTATCATCTGTTTCGGAAGCATCATCTGCTTTGTATGCTGTAAAGCCATATTTCTCAAACACTTTCATAGCGTCATCAGATTTGATGTACTCAAGAAATGCTTCTGCAGCTGCTGTATCATCTTCAGATGCCTCTTTGTCTTCGATAAGGCCTACCGGATAGCGAACACGTGTCTTCAGTGCATCTGCCGGAGCTTCTGCGATAACGTCTACTTTATCTGCAACGGAAGCTGCATCTGTAGCATAAACGATACCGATCTCATTACTTCCTTCACTTACTGCAGCAAGAACTTCAGATACATTTTTACCTTCATTGATTTCCATCTTATTTACTTCATCTGTAATTCCAAGATTGTCGAAAATTTCTCTGGAATACTGTCCAACAGGAACGCTGTCACCTGCAAGTGCGATGTTGGCTGCATCTGTTATGTTTTCGAATCCTGTAACTTTTGTTTCTCCATCCTTAGGTTTGATCAGAACGACTTTGTTCTCAAGGATATCTTCTACAGTATCTTTCTTAGCCAGATCTTCGTCTACCAGAGCGTCCATCTGCTTGTCAGCTGCTGAAAAGAAGATATCACAGCGTGCGCCTTCTTCGATCTGTGTCTGTAATGTACCTGAGCTGTCTGCATTGTAGAGGATTTCAACATCAGGATATGTCTCATTGAAATCTTTCTGGATTTCCTCCATTGCATTGCTTAAGCTTGCTGCGATGAATGTGTTGACTTCACCTTTTAAGTCTGTATCTGCTGCGAAAACTCCTGTGCTGAACATTCCTGCACTCAGTACTCCTGCCATCATTGCTGCAATTAATTTCTTTCTCATATTTTTACCGCCTTTCATTTAGTTTCGTTTTGTTTTATTCAGTTTTGTTTCCTTTTGTATCTATTGTACAGAACTTTTGTATTCTTGTCAATTTTATTTGTATATGTTATCATGTAAATGATAGCAGATTGAAAGCCTTATTTTTATCGGCAAAAACAACTTTCCGGCCTTTGATCGGGTATCAGATAAATCGTTACTGTTCACTCCGTTCTCAGTAACGCAGCCAAAATTCATTCCAGATTGCCTGTGGCAATGGAATTTTGGCTTGTATGTCTCGGGATTTTGGCATATCCATGCCAAAACACCTCGCGGGATAGTGGAGTGTGAACAGTAACGATAAATCTATAGAAAAAAATAATAAACAGTGAGGTAATTATCATGAAATTAAGCGCACGTAATCAGTTAAAGGGTAAAGTAGTAAGTATTAATAACGGAGCTGTAAACTCCATCGTTTCAATTGATATCGGCGGCGGAAACATTATCACAGCAACCATCTCCTGTGCAGCAGTTGAAGAATTAAACCTGAAAGTAGGTTCTGATGCTTATGCAGTGATCAAGGCTACTAATGTCATGGTAGGTATTGATGAATAAACTTTACACAGCTCAGGAGGTCGCAGATCGTCTGAAGATCAAAAAGACGACGGTCTATGAACTTATCAAGCGCGGTGAGCTGGAATCTTCCAAAATCGGAAAACAACTCAGGGTCAGCGAAGAGCAGTTGACACAGTATCTTAACAGAAGCAGTTCCGGCAATTCCGGAAGCGGGCATGATATTCCATACACTTCTGTTAATTTTGAACCTGAGAGCTCTCTGCTGAAGAGAGATTATCTGCTTCATTCCAGTGGTATCATTTTAGGCGGCCAGACTTCTGCCGCCCTGGAGCTTCTTCTCGGCAAAATGTCCGCTCATCCCGATGGACTTCCTGTCCTGCAGTCTCATATGAATGACTATAACGGACTTTATTCCCTGTATTTCGAAAAGGCACATATCGCTGCTACCAGTCTGGATATAGATGATATCCGTCACCTGGTTCCCGGAATCCCGCTGATACTTCTTTCTTTATATAAATACTCTGTCGGCTTCTATGTACAGGCCGGAAATCCTGAAAAGATTTCTTCTGTGGAGGACCTGACGGATCCGAAAGTTGTTTTTATGAATCGTGAAAAGGGAAGTGCCCGCAGGGTTTATCTGGACCGTCTGTTGAAAGAACGGGGAATCTCTTCTGAAAAAATCAGCGGATACAGAAATGAAGCTGTCTCTGATATGTCATCTGCATCTGCTGTTTTTGAGCACAGAGCGAATGTTGCTTTTGGAGAAGAAATGATCGCACGTTACTTTCCGGGACTTGATTTCGTCCCTGTGACTGATATGCAGATGTATCTGGCAATTCCTGCGGAATCTGTGAGAAAGCCGGGGTTCTCTGCTCTTGTGGAAATTGTACAGTCTGAAGATTTCAAAACTGAGATTCATCATCTGACAGGTTATGATACCTCTTATACCGGCGAAATGATCTGCATATAGGAAACCTGTAACATAATAAAAAGCCCTGCTGTCCGGGATATACGCTTATGACGTACATGCCGCTTATACAGTAAGGCTTTTCTTATGCATTATTTACGAGGACTGCTATAAAAAGGTTACTGTTCACTCCGTTCACAGTAACGTAGCCAAAATTCATTCCAGATTGCCTGCGGCAATGGAATTTTGGCTTGTATGTCTCGGGATTTTGGCATATTCATGCCAAAACACCTCGCGGGATAGTGGTGTGTGAACAGTAACATAAAAAGTTCTTTTTATAACATTAACCAAGAAGTGTTTTTCCGATAAAGTATCCAAGCACCAGAATGCCAAGTGCGATTCTGTACCATCCGAATACCTTGAAGTCATGTTTCTTTATGTATCCCATCAGGAATTTGATCGCGATAATGGAAACTACAAATGCTACTACCATTCCCACAATCAGGATCATTACCTCTGTTCCCGTGAAAGAGAAACCGAATTTCAGGATTTTCAGCAGACTGGCTCCGAACATGACCGGGATTCCCAGGAAGAAGGTAAATTCTGCTGCTACTGTACGGGAGGTTCCTGCAAGAATACCTCCGATAATGGTGGAACCTGAACGGGATGTACCCGGAACTACGGAGAGTACCTGGAATAGACCGATGATGAGTGCAGTCTTAAATGACAGATTTTCCAGATTTGTACAGGTTGGTCTTCTTCTCTTGTTATAATTCTCAATGACAATGAAGAGGATACCATATACGATCAGTGCAATGGCAACTACTACATAGTTATTAAATTTCTCTTCAATGACATCATTAAACGGAAGCGCAATAACAATCGTCGGTATACAGGCTACTATAATTTTAAACCAGAGTACCCATTTCTCTTTATCACAGAACTTCTCCACAAAAGCAAGAATTCCTCTGGACACTGCACCATGCCTGTTAAGCACTGCCTGCTGTTTCTTTGAAATTGGTCTGATATAAAACGGCCACAATTTGTTCCAGTAGAGAACTACAACCGCAAGGATCGCACCAAGCTGGATCACTACGAAAAACAGATTTTTAAAATCCTCTGTCACATTCAGTTTCAGAAACTCATCCACCAGGATCATATGTCCGGTACTGCTGATTGGGAGCCATTCTGTGATTCCCTCCACAATCCCAAGGAAAATGACCTTTAACAGTTCAATAAAATCCATAATCTTTCCTTTCTTACAGCATTCATCTATTTTCTTTTATCTGCTTATATGATTATATTACACACCATGATGCCAGCACAACTGTAATTTGCAATTTTCGTACAATAGCAATTCTCATATAAGATAAAATATGACAGCAGCTGCCATCTTCCACAAAGAAAATGCAACTGCTGTCTTTTCATTTTATACTATATCATTTATCTGCTTTAAAATTATCTTCTTGCGATCGTAGCAATATCAATAAGAGATAAATTATTCAGGTCTGTGTTCTCAAGACTGGTTGCCAGTGCTTCTGCTGTATCCAGAGAAGTAAGGACATTGACACCTGTCTCGATGGCGTTACGTCTGATGACGAAACCATCTTTCTGATGTTCTACACCCTGTGGTGGAGTATCAATGACAACGTCGATCTTATGACCAAGGATAAGGTCCATAAGGTTCGGTGCAGGCTGCTCCAGCTTATTTGTACGGATGACTTTGATTCCGTTTTCTTTGAGGACTTTTGCAGTTCCCAGTGTAGCATAGATTCTGTATCCAAGTGCTTCGAATCTTCTTGCGATAGGGATGATATCCTGTTTGTCTTCGTCTTTAACAGTGATGATCATGTTTTTGTGTTTCGGAAGACGGATACCAGCTCCGATAAATGCTTTGTAAAGCGCTTCATTGAATGTCTCAGCAATACCAAGGCACTCACCTGTTGACTTCATTTCCGGTCCAAGGCTGATATCAGCGCCGCGGATCTTCTCAAATGAGAATACAGGCATCTTGATCGCATAGTGTTTTGCTTCCGGCTGAAGTCCCGGTTCATAGCCCATATCTTTCAGCTTGTATCCAAGGATTACTTTTGTTGCAAGCGGAACGATCGGAATACCGGTTACCTTACTGATGTACGGTACAGTACGGCTGGAACGCGGGTTAACCTCGATTACATATACATCATCTCCAAGAACGATGAACTGGATGTTGATCATACCGATTACATGAAGAGCTCTGGCAAGACGTCTGGTATATTCTGCAATTGTCTCTTTTGCTTTCTCACTGATGGTCTTTGCCGGGTATACAGAGATACTGTCACCGGAATGGATTCCGGCACGTTCGATATGCTCCATGATACCAGGAATCAGGATATCCTCGCCGTCGCATACTGCATCGACTTCGATTTCCTTACCCATCAGATATTTATCAACAAGGATCGGGTGCTCCTGTGCGATCTGGTTGATCACACCGATATACTCTTCTACGTCCTCATCGCTTACAGCGATTCTCATGCCCTGACCACCAAGTACATAGGAAGGACGAACCAGAACAGGATAGCCCAGCTCATTTGCTGCTTTCTTAGCTTCCTCAGCAGTAAATACTGTCTGTCCCTTTGGTCTCGGGATTTCGCATTTCTCAAGGATCTCATCAAAGAGTTCTCTGTCTTCTGCTGCATCTACGTTCTCAGCAGATGTTCCGAGAATCTTAACACCCATCTTTGTAAGTGCTTCTGTAAGCTTGATAGCTGTCTGTCCACCGAACTGTACGACTGCTCCGTCCGGTTTCTCGATATTTACAACGTTCTCAACATCTTCCGGTGTCAGAGGCTCGAAATACAGTTTGTCTGCGATATCAAAGTCTGTACTTACTGTTTCCGGGTTGTTGTTGATGATGATCGTCTCATAGCCTTCTTTTGCAAATGCCCATGTACAGTGTACGGAACAGAAGTCGAACTCGATACCCTGACCGATACGAATCGGACCGGAACCAAGTACCAGGATTTTTTTCTTATCCGGTGTTGCTACCGCTTCATTCTCTGTACCTTCATCACCGTATACTGAGTAATAATATGGTGTTGCTGCTGCAAACTCTGCTGCACAGGTATCAACCATCTTGTATGCTGCCTTGATCTGGTATTCTTCACGAAGAGCTTTAATCTCTTCTTCTGTTTTACCTGTCAGGCGGGCAACGATGTAATCCGGGAATTCCATGCGTTTTGCTTCAAGCAGAAGCTCTTTTGTAAGCTTTCTTGTCTTGAGGGCATTTTCCATTCCGACGAGGATTGCAATCTTATCAATGAACCAGATGTCAATCTGAGTAATGTCATGAAGCATGGACTGTGGCATGCCACGGCGGATTGCTTCTGCAATCTTCCAGATTCTGCGGTCATCTACGATTTCCAGCTCTGCAAGAAGTTCCTCGTCTGTAAGCTGTGTAAAATCGTAGGACATCAGGCTGTCTACGTGCTGCTCAAGAGAACGGATGGCCTTCATCAGGGCACCTTCGAAGTTATGGCAGATACTCATAACCTCACCTGTTGCCTTCATCTGAGTAGTAAGGGTTCTCTTTGCAGTAATAAATTTATCAAATGGAAGTCTCGGGATCTTAACTACGCAGTAGTCAAGCATTGGCTCGAAACTTGCATATGTTTTTCCTGTGATCGCATTCGGAATCTCATCCAGTGTGTAGCCCAGGGCTATCTTTGCTGCAACCTTTGCGATTGGGTAACCGGTTGCTTTACTTGCAAGTGCGGAAGAACGGCTTACACGTGGGTTAACCTCGATTACACAGTATTCAAAGCTGTCCGGTTTCAGAGCGTACTGAACATTACATCCACCTGTGATTCCAAGTTCTGTGATGATGTTCAGGGCTGAAGTACGGAGCATCTGATATTCTTTATCTCCCAGTGTCTGAGATGGAGCAACTACGATAGAGTCACCTGTGTGGACACCAACCGGATCAATGTTCTCCATGTTGCAGACTGTGATGCAGTTTCCTGCGCTGTCACGCATTACTTCATATTCAATCTCTTTCCATCCTGCGATGCAGCGCTCTACCAGAACTTCACCTACACGTGAAAGACGGAGACCGTTTTCCAGAATTTCACGAAGTTCATATTCATTATGAGCGATACCGCCGCCGCTTCCGCCGAGTGTGTAAGCAGGACGGAGAACTACCGGATAACCGATGGTATTCGTAAATGCAAGACCATCTTCTACTGTTGTAACAACCTTGGATGCTGCAATCGGCTCACCGATCTTCTCCATGGTATCTTTAAATTCCTGACGGTCCTCTGCCTTCTTGATGGTCAGAGCTGTGGTACCGATCAGTCTTATATTGTGTTCTTTCAGGAAACCTTTCTCATCCAGCTCCATGGCAAGGTTTAATCCCGCCTGGCCGCCCAGTGTAGGAAGGACGCTGTCCGGTTTCTCTTTCAGGATAAGCTGTTCTACTACTTCTACTGTCAGAGGCTCGATATAAACTCTGTCAGCGATATCTTTATCTGTCATGATGGTTGCAGGGTTGGAGTTAAGAAGAACAACCTCAATGCCTTCTTCTTTAAGGGAACGGCATGCCTGTGTTCCTGCATAGTCAAACTCTGCTGCCTGGCCGATGATAATCGGGCCGGAACCAATTACAAGTACTTTTTTAATGTCTTTATTTCTTGGCATTATTTATTTCCTCCCATCATATCCATAAATCTGTCAAACAGGTAGCTGGAATCCTGCGGTCCCGGGCATGCTTCCGGATGGAACTGTACAGTAAAGATGTTCTTTCCTTCGTATGCCATACCTTCGTTTGTTCCGTCGTTTACATTGATAAATGCAGGTTTTGCAATATTCTTCTCCTCAAGTCCCTTGGCATCTACTACATATCCATGGTTCTGGGAAGAGATATAAACGCGTCCTGTCGCAAGGTCTTTGACCGGATGGTTTCCGCCTCTGTGTCCGTATTTCATCTTATGGGTATCTCCGCCTGTTGCAAGTGCCATCAACTGATGTCCAAGACAGATTGCAAAGATCGGAACATCGGAATCATATAATTTCTTGATTTCTTTAATAATAGAAGTACATTCCTTCGGATCTCCAGGACCGTTACTTAACATAATGCCGTCCGGATTTGCTGCAAGAATCTCTTCTGCCGGTGTCAGTGCCGGATAAATGGTGACTTCGCATCCTCTCTTATTCAGGGAACGTGCGATGTTTCTCTTTGCTCCAAGATCAAGAAGGGCTACTTTCGGACCATCACCTTTTAAGATTTCTTTCTCACGGCATGTTACCTTCTCTACTACCTTACCTGTTGTATATGCTTTTAACTGGGGGATAATTGTATCTAAATCGTAATTTTCATTGACGGTGATCATACCGTTCATGGTACCTTTCTCACGAAGGATCTTCGTTAAGGCTCTGGTATCAATTCCGGCAATACCTGGAATATCATGCTTTGTTAAGAAATGCTGAATCGTGTCCACGCTTCTGAAATTACTTGGGACACGGGATAATTCGCGGACAATAAAGCCGTCCACCCATGGTTTTGATGACTCCTGGTCATCATAACAGATTCCGTAGTTCCCAATGAGGGGATAGGTCATACATACTGCCTGTCCTGCATAGGAAGGGTCGGTCATTACCTCCAGATAACCGGTCATGGAAGTATTAAAGACGATTTCGCTGATAACGTCTCTTGTCGAACCAATGCTTGTACCTTTAAACACATGGCCATCTTCTAATATCAGAAATGCTTTCATACAATCTCCCTTTCTTATCTTTATATTGTGTCTATCACTTATTTTTTCCTAAATCTTCAAGATTGTATCACAGCAAAGTGCTTTTTTCAACCTTATAAGATACTAAAAATAATTAAGTTGATATCAAAAACTTTTTTGTAATTTCAGGCAGATCCGATCACATACATTCACTGCTTTCTCATATCCAACTACCTCTATAATTTAAATCATCCTCTTCTCTGTGCAGCTCTACACCGAATAACAGCTCCGCAGTTTATCAGAAGAAGCTTGCACTTCTACGTAACAAATTGTGCGTTTTGAGGATACTGTAAAAAAAATTAAAAAAATTTTAAAAAAACTATTGACTTTTATCCATACATCGGTTATTATAAATGAGCAGTCGCGAGAGAGCGATTGATAAATAAGAAATGCAGAAGTGGCGGAATTGGCAGACGCGCAGGCTTCAGGTGCCTGTGGTAGCAATATCGTGTGGGTTCAAGTCCCATCTTCTGCATTGTTTTTTATTTATGGGAAGTCTTTTAACAAGACTTCCCATTTTTCTTTTATATACCAGAATATGTTTAAAAAATCATTTCTGCAATCTGTATACTATCTACACCAGAGCATGCCTGAAAAAAGACTTTCTGTAAGATATGCGTCACATTTGCAACAGGTTTGTCTGAATGAAGGCAATATAACAGGTTCTCTCATGATACAAAAGACATCAGATATCTGTATGTCTTCCATGTAGTCTCGTTATCGTAATGCGTTCCATCTGTCGTTCGATATCCATTTTTCTTTAAATAAGAATAGAGATCCAGATATTTCACATTGGCAACTTCATTTTTCATCCTGGAATTAAATTCTTCGATTTCTTCATTTGTCACATAAGGATCCTTAGTCACCTGTCCCACTGCCACAATATACACATTCGCTCCTTTTGCTTTCCACTTTGGTACCTCTTCATTTAGCAGGCTGATATAGTTTGAAATATTATATACATCATTTACACCAAGCCAGATAAAAATGTCCTCATTTCCTTTCATCTGTTCCTGTAGTTCTTTCAGTGCTGTATCTCTGAGCCATTTATATCCCATACCAACTTCACAGATCCATGTGATCTTATCATTCTCAACAACATCTTTCATCATATCTGTTCTTGAATCTCCGATCATGACCGTTGTTCGCTGAACCGCTTTTGCAGAATCACTTGATTCAGAGCATACTACATTTCCCTGATTTTTTACATATGCCCGTATTTTGTAATAATAAGTCTTTCCACAGACAGCTTCTGTGTCAAGATAACTAAATGTACTATTACCGGAAATCACTTTGATTCTCTTATATCCACCATTCATTTTTTCTGATCTGAACACCTGGTATCCCTGTGCTGAATTGATTTTTTTCCACCGCACAGAAACTCCTTCTTCTTTTACTTGTGTCCGGGTAATAACTGGTTTTCCGGGTGCTGTTTTTATCTCTAATATTTTTGAAAACGGGCTATACAAAGTTTCACTGCCCGATTTCAGATAGGAACGTATTTTATATGTATATATTTTATCTGTAGAACCTGTCAGTTTAAAACTCGTGATATTCTTGTCTTTAATTCTGCCCACGCATTTATACTTTCCATAGGCTTTATAGTATAAAAAAATATGATATCCGGAAGCCCGCTTTACTTTATTCCATGTAAGCATTACTTCATTTCCACTGGCCTTTCCACTCAGCACAGGGGTTTCCGGTTTTTTGGCAGCACCATATACTGCTGTTATCATTCCTGTCTGCAGTATCAGCATCATTACAAAACAAATGGTTATTTTATACCCGAATTTAAAAAGTTTCTTCAAAAATATCCCTCCTATTCCCTTCAGCCGGATATCAGTGCTCCGCTTTCGCCGGCTGTCTGAGAGCAGTGTAAGAAACAATCCTGCCCGGAGGGCTTTTTATATCATGGAAATTACTCCGTAATGTTCCTGTGATACAAAAAGCCGGCTCTGTAAAAGATATCTGCTTTCACATCTGCCGGCTCTTAAATGTCATTTATTTAATTTTTATTTTCTTTACAGAACTGTAGTCTGTATATACTTTCTTTCCATTTACAGTTTTGTAAGCGCGTGCTCTGAAATAATAAGTCTTTCCACTTGTAAGTCTCTTGGATGCACTCTTTTTAGTTGTTCCTTTCGCTAATTCTTTTTTAATAGAAGTTTTTGATGTTCCATAATATACATCGTATCCTTCTACATCCGCAGCACTCCAGCTGGCAGTTACATATCCTTTTTTAGATGATTTCACAGTAACTGTTGGTTTCGCTGATGCAGCTTTTGCTTTCACCTCTACTGAGTTAGACCAGGATTTGTCATTTTTATTCTTATCCTGAATCTTTACAGTCGCTGTAAGTTTATATGTATAACTTGTTCCTGCAGTAACTGTTGTGTCATCATAGGTCTCGCCGAATTCAGGATCGTCAAGTTCTCCTTCGCCCCATGTTTTAATCGTTGTATATGCGCCATTTCCTGCTTTTCTCTCAAGCTTATAAGTAGCATCCTCAGAGCTGGAGCCAATACTTAATGATATCTGGTTCCATGATGTGCCTGCTGAAGCTTTCGCCTTAACCATCTTTACTTTAGATGCCACTTTTGAATCACAGCTGAACTGCTGTGGCTCACTGATCCATTCCGGTGTGAAATCTACGGAAGATGTTTTGCTTAATGTATTTCCATCAAGGAAAAGTGATGTTGCCTGACATCCTTCTGTCGCATTGGATAATGCCAATGTAGTGATCTTATTATTTCGCAGATCCAGGATTCCTTTAAATCCGGCACAGTTAAAGGAAGTAATCGCATTGTGAGATGCATCAACCTCTGACAGATTCGGAAGTGCCTCGCTGTCTCCGATATTCAGTCCTGCATTTGCCTGAGTTTTAAATTTGTTGTAACTTGCATCAACATAATCTAAGTTCTTCAGATATTTCTTTGATGGCATTGTTACTTTTGTCAGACTGTTGTTAGAATATCTTACTGTCTGCAGGCTTGTACATTTGCTGAGGTCTAATGTTCCGCTTAAGCTGTTCTTACTCAGATTTATGGCAGTCAGTTTGGTATTCTTTGTCAGACTTACCGTTTTTAACTTATTGCCGGAAGCATACAGTTCTGTAAGAGCTGTAAATCTCTCAATGCCTTTCAGATTCGCAACGCCTAATCCTGTTATATCGATTTTGGTAACAGCGCTGATTTCTGAAGCAGCAAGTTTTTTATCTTTGTTAGTATCAATATTGTCTAAAATATACTGACGGAATTTCGCATCTGGAAAATTTGTAGAATTGACAGCTACTGCGGCAGTTGCCTCTGCTGCATCTGACTGAAATTCAGAAGTATCATCTACATCCGGAGTCTCTTCTCCTGCATCAGTTGTCTGTTCTGCCACTGCAGATGTATTGTCATCAAAATCAGCTGCATTGACACAAACACCTGAAGTCATCATTGTTGCACTGATCACACTTGCGACAAATAACTGATATAATTTTCTGTTTTTCATCTTTACCTCTCCTGTTCCTGATTTTTAGGTTACTGTTTACTTCGTTCCCAGTAACGGTTTTTGTACCCTCTGATACGATATAAGGTTATCATATACCCCTGTCTTTTGCAATACATTTTTAATTATAATGTAATTTTTTTACAATTTTGTAAAATTCAGGTTACTGTGCATTGCGAAGTGTGTTGCCGGACACGGAATGAGCAATAACAGACTCAGGTTACTTAATATTCGCTGTACTTAGGGCACATACGGGAAGCCGCTGTATCGAAATTAATAAATGCATTTCTCTGGCAGCGGCTTTCTTCTGTTATTTATCTGTATCTTCTTCTGTTACTTTTTCTGCTTCCGGTTCTTCCACTGTCTCTTCTTCCACTGTTGATTCTTCCACTGGCTGTTCCTGTGCTGAACCTGCTTCTGCAGACTCTTCTGTTTTTGGCTCTTCTGGCTGTACTTCTTCTGCCTGCGCTTTCTCAGTCCCACAACTCCCATCTTCAGAGTCTTCCTCAGAAGATACCGTGTCACCCTCTACATCCTTTGCCGGTTCCGGAGTCGGACATGGAGTTCCGCAATATGGACAAAAGCTTACATTGATATCAACTTCCCGCTCGCAGGAAGGACAGATCTTCTGCCCTTTTATATTGGCAGCACTGTCTTTGTATTCTCTGACTTTCAGATAGTGCTGGTCGATTTCCTGGCACAAAGCGCTCAGTTCACTGTCAATTCCATCACCCTGAGAGTGTCTTCTGTAAATGACATCACCGATATCCACCTTAATCTTCTCAATAATGCGTTCTTCACCGGCAATCTTATTTCTGATTTTCTGTGCTTCGATGCCCTGTTCTGCGCGGGCGCCTAATTCTTTGGTGGCCTTTCCGATTTCTTTGGTTGTTTTTGAAAGTGTTTTAACCAATCCGTCAATAATTTCTGCTGCCATAATATCTGCCCCTTTCCAAATTAATTTACAGTTGCTTATTCATCTATAATTACCCGTTGTTTCGCGGCTACAGCCAAACGGATATTTACAATCAGTGAACGCCCTCCAGCAGTACAGGTCCCTGACCACGAAGAAGGATTCTCGGACCCCCATTTCCTTCTATGTATTCTTTCGTGATCACTACCTCACCTATGCTGTCATCCTTTGGAATCTCATACATGATATCAAGCATGTATTCCTCCAGAATCGCGCGAAGTGCTCTGGCACCTGTATCTTTCTTTAATGCCTTTGCTGCAATCGCGTGAAGTGCTCCGTCTTCAAACTCCAGTTTTACTTCATCCAGTGCCAGAAGCTTCTGATACTGCTTAAGTATCGCATTCTTAGGCTCTTTCAGAATCTTCACCAGCATATCCTCAGTCAGGCCATCCAGAGTGAAAATAATCGGAAGTCGTCCAATAAATTCCGGTATCATTCCAAAGTTACGGATATCCTCCACGGTTACTTTCTGAAGAATATGTGGATCATTGTCATATTTGTCTTTAAGATCTGCATAGAAGCCAATGGATGCCTGTTTATTCAGTCTTTCCTTGATGATGTTCTCCAGATCCGGGAAAGCGCCGCCACAGATAAACAGAATATTACGTGTATTTACCGTTACAAGCGGCACCATCGCATTTTTGCTGTTTGCTCCTACCGGGACTTCCACTTCACTTCCCTCAAGAAGTTTCAGCATTCCCTGCTGCACAGCCTCACCACTGACATCTCGCTGATTGGTATTCTTTTTCTTCGCGATCTTATCGATCTCATCAATGAAAATAATGCCATGTTCTGCACGCTCCACATCATTGTCTGCCGCCGCCAGCAGCTTGGAAACAACACTCTCTATATCATCACCGATATATCCGGCTTCTGTAAGAGACGTTGCATCAGCGATAGCAAGCGGTACATCAAGAAGTTTCGCGAGTGTCTTTACAAGATAGGTCTTACCGCATCCGGTAGGTCCGATCATCAGCATGTTGGACTTCTCGATTTCGATCTCATCCATAGTGTCCGTCGCCACACGCTTATAATGATTGTAAACAGCCACAGACATTACTTTCTTAGCCTTGTCCTGACCGATCACATACTGGTCAAGAGTTTCTTTGATTTTATGCGGAGCCGGAATATTCTTAAGATCCAGAACCGGCTTCTCCTCTTTCTTTTTTTTCCTGGCCTTCTTCGGCTGCTGAACAGGATTCTGGAAACTGCTCAGATCGATCATACTTACATTAGGCATATTCAGAAGATCTGAATAATTAAATTTTCCGTCATTGAACTGCTGATTCATAGAATTAAAGCTCTTCTGCATACAATCTGTGCAGACGTGGATATTATTCGGCAGTTCAATCATCGGGCCAGCCTTACTCTCCGGTCTGCGGCAAAGGAAACAGAATTTCTCTGCTTTATCTTTCTTCTCTTCTCCATCATCTGTATCGTTATCTATTATTTCATCATCATTATAGTTCTCGCTCATAATGACTCCTTTCTATGCTTATTCACATTCAAAAGCAAATTATACCCAGTTCATTAATAGACACCTGTCCGTGGTTTTGATTTGCTTATATAGGATTATACCATACTCTGTCTCCATCACAAAATAAAACTTTTATAAATAACCAAATTCAGAAAAAGGCACCACCATACGGCGATGCCTTTTTGAATTTTTATATGGATACCATATATTTTTTATTCGTTATCCGGTCTGGTTCCGAGAGTCAGCTCTATTGTACTTTCCTTATACTCTACATTATCCGATCTTGCCACAACAGCTTCTATTTTCTCACCGGATTTATAGTATTGTAATTTATCCAGCAAATCATCACCATCGCTGACTTTCTGGCCATCAAATTTCACAATGATGTCGCCCTTGCAAATACCACTTTCCTCTGCCGGTGAACCTTCTTCTACACCTCTTATGAAAGCACCTGTAGGCATATTATACATCTGAATTGCTTCTGTCGTCAGGTTTGCGAGTACAACTCCCAGATACCCTTTCTCGCTGGTATCAACCTTCTCTCTGGTCTCACGGTTCATCAGATCCTCCAAAATTGGTTTCGCCTTGGAAATTGGAATGGCATATCCCATGCCTTCTACGGAACTGTCTGCATATTTTGCGGAATTGATTCCAATCAGCTGCCCTTTCATATCAAGCAGTGCGCCTCCGCTGTTTCCGGGATTGATTGCTGCATCGGTCTGGATCAGTCCTGTACTGTCTGTTCCATCTTCTGTAGAAATTGTTCTGTTCAATGCACTTACCCATCCGGATGTAACAGACTGTCCATACCCTAATGCATTACCAATAGCAACCACCTGCTGTCCAACTACTAAATCATCCGAACTTCCTATCTGCGCTATCTTAATCTGATTCAGAGTATCCTCCGGAATGTCAGCTTTCTGTACTGCAACTACAGCCAGATCGTTGTCCGCATCGGTACCTTTAATCTTGGCACTGACCGCATCTTCCACATTCAGATCTCCATTATCACCGGCATTCACTGTCTCTGTCTCCGCACTTGACACATCATCTCCGATAAAGCAGACGCTTAACGTTGTCGCACCCTCTACCACATGATTGTTCGTAGCGATCAGGAGTTCATCATCATTATCCCCGACGATAATTCCTGAACCACTTGCTGCGCTTTTATACTGACGTGAACCATACCCAAAGAAACTTGGTATCTCCTGAACACTTACTGTAGTAATCGCAACTACTGAGGGCATGGAAGCCTGTGCTACTGCTGCCACATTTCCGTTCTCAGAAGCAGCTGTCGCAGTCTCATCTGCACTGTCTGTTGTTGCCTCCTGCTGATCTACACTCTCCGTGGTTTTTATCTGGACATCAGATTTGCCTGCATTGAAAAGTCTGTCCGCTGTAAAGTTTGCCGCCTGAAATACTACCGATGCCACCAGCCCGAAAATCACAGCCAGTGCGATCGTGGTTCCTGCTTTTTTCTGAAAAGAATTTCGATTCTTTTTATGATCAGAGGGATCTGGTGCTGTCAACGCCGTCCGGGATTCTGCATGAAATTGATAATGCTGATATCTGGGTGGTTGTTGTCCGGGATTATTCTGCTCTTCACCCCAGTTTGTCTCATCATTCATATAATCCGCTCCCTTCTGTCCCTTTCTATATTACTGTCCGTCAATAAGAACTCCCCAAAATATGTCCGAATATTTTTCCATTCGGCATTTAAAAATCTGAAAAGTAATACTCATAAAATGGTTATCGTTCATTCCGTTCTCAATAATATAAAACAGACAATAATCGTATTTAGATGATACCAGCATCAAAAAGCCATTCATGTTTGCACGATAAAATTTTTGACCCTAACATCATTTAAATTATGGGTTCAGTATAGCAACTAATTGTGTTCAAAATGTGACAATAATCGTAAATTGGCGTGTTCTGCAAGACTATGAATCTCTCCTGTTATTCACTGTCTTTTTTCTTCCAGTAATACGGACTCATCGTACATGCCAGAATCACTTTTTGTGGCAGTTTTTTATATCTTTTTCCCAGAAAATATCCCGCATATTTCATTCCGCTCTGCCAGATCAGCTGTGGAATCAGCCAGATATGTCCTGTTCTGAGCAGATAATTCAGACTCTTTTTAACCAGACGGATTCCCTCTCCTTCGGAAGGTACGCCTTCAAAAATCTCCGGATGTTCTGCCTGAGATACACCAAGATCAAAGTTTCTGTGAAACTGCTGCTTTCCTGAATAATTATGAGAATGATAGACTTTCGCATCTGCCGTATAGGCCACAGAATAACCCTGCTGCACCATTGTTCCGGCATAGATCATATCCTCGTTAAAAATCGCCCGGTTTACAAATCCACCGATTTTTTGATAAATCTCTCTGTCATAGGCTGCGCATACATTGGAGCAAAAGTAAGTTTTGATTCCATACGTTTCAACATCCGACAGCGATTTGACTGAAGACTGTTCCGGATAATTAAACGAACGGGTATAACGTTCCAGAAAACGGCAGTCTGCTTTTGGTAATTGTCTCGCATAGGCCGCACCCGTACCTGAATTCCTGCTGACTGCGCGAACCAGATTTCCGATCATTTTCCGGTCTGCCGGAAGTGCATCCTGTGTCATAAAAACCATAATATCCGCTGTCGAAAGCTCTGCAGCTCTCTTTCTGGTTCCTCCGTGGTCAAAATCTTTCTGATCAAGATGATGAACTTCAAGAAGTGGATAGTTCTCCCATTCACTGTTCCAATATTCTTTTCCTGTATTCATGACAAGAATTCTATTCGGACGGTATTCCTGTTTCTCCAGTCGGTGAAGCAGTTCTCCAAATTCCTTTGCCGGACGATATGTTGGAATGATCACATCTACCATCTTTCTCTCGTTGTCTTCAATATTATTCTCTAAGTTATCCGTTTTATCAGATTTCTGACCATCTGCCCCATTCTTAACTGTCGTATTACCTTTGTTATATTTATCAATATTATCCGTCATCGCTGCTCCTTATCTGAAAAAGAGGACCATCCTCACCGATGGATGGTCCTCTTTTGTAATCTTATTCAGTTTCCTGGTTACTCTTCTGAACTTGTTCCTGAATCTGCGCCTCCGCCGTCATCAAACCCGGTATCGCCACTGGTGTCATCTCCGCCGGTATAATCGCCGCCGCCATCATCACCGCCGCCATCATCACCGCCGGTATTATCACCGCCGGTATTATTATCACCACCGCCATTATCGTAGTCTCCGCCGCCGGTGTTATCGTCATAACCGCCGCCATTATCATAATCTCCACCGCCGGTGTTATCATCATAGCTGCCGCCATTATCATAACTATCATCATAGTCATTATCATAGCTGTAATCGCCACTATAATCTGTACCTCCGGAACTGTTATCGCCAGACCATACAAAGGTATCTGCTGTATTAGTGGTATCCGTCTGCTGGGATGTAGCTGTTGAAGCATCATCCAGCTTACTCTCTCCACCAACGATCTCCAGAATCTTATTACTGCGCGCAACTACCTCTGAAGATGGAGTATAATCCTGATCATTGTACAGAAACTTATGAATTTCAACTACGTTGTTCTCAAGATCTGTAGGAACGATAATACTTCCTTTGATATTTGAGAATTTATACTTCTGCGGGAAACCTGTACTGTCAGTAAATTTATATCCAACCAAAGTAGGAATCAGTCCCAGAATATCCTGCTTGGAAAGAGAAGTCGTTACCATAGGGAACACATCATCCATGATCTTAAAGATAGAAGAAAGACCTGCTATCTTTGCCTTATCAAAAAGCATTCCCAGTACACGTCTCTGACGTTCTGTACGTCCCATATCCAGACTTGCGGTATAACGGATACGGCAGTAAGAAGTTACCTGTACACCATTCAGATGATAAGTTCCAACTGTAGCTTCCTGATCTTCCGGTTTTGGTTCTGGTTTCTCAATCGGTGTGTAATCTTTTCCTGTCAGTTTGGAAGTTTCTACACAATAGTTATTCATATGCTCGATCTCAGCATAAGATAACGGAATATCAAGACCGCCAAGGTCATCTACTACTTCTACAAGCGCAGAGAAATCAGCTGTAGCATAATCAGAGATATCCAGATCCAGGTTTGTATTTAACATGGAAATCGCCTGTTCCGGTCCGCCATATGCATAAGCCGCATTTGCCTTTGTATATGTGTCATCTCCAATATTCAGAAGTGTATCTCTGTATATGGATACCATTCGTACTTCTTTCGTATCATTATTTACACTTACAATGATCATTGTATCACTGTTCTGTGCAGAATACTGAGACCCCCCTCCTCTGGTATCAATACCAAACAGTACATAGGTCTTATATCCTGTCATCTTCGGTGCTTCCTGGTTTACGATTACTTTTTCCTGATCCAGTTCCGGCTGTTCGATCTTATCCAGTCTGGAGGAAATCTGTCCATATACATATAATCCGCCAATGAACAGCAACAGTACGATAATCTCAAGCACAAACAGTACTTTTCTCTTTTTTCCTGGTTTAGCCATACTCTTTCCCCTTATCTTAATATGCATTCTTGTTTATAAATCCCTTGAAAAATGTAAGGAATATGATCTTGATATCCAGTCCGATACTCCAGTTTTCAATATAATAAAGGTCACATTCTATTCTTTTCCTTATGGAAGTATCTCCACGGTACCCATTTACCTGCGCCCATCCGGTAAGTCCCGGACGCACCTGATGTTTGACCATATATCTTGGAATTTCTTCTCTGAATTTCTCCACAAAAAATGGTCGCTCCGGACGTGGTCCCACGAGACTCATATTACCTTTCAGTATATTAAAAAGCTGTGGAAGCTCATCAATGCTTGTGTGACGCATAAACTTTCCGATTGGTGTTACTCTTGGATCATTCTTTACTGTCCATGCCTTCTTCTCTTCCGACTCCGGCTGTACTTCCATAGAACGGAATTTATACATCCAGAAAGTCTGATTGTGAAGTCCGACTCTCTCCTGTTTATAAATCAATGGCCCCGGCGAAGTCAGTTTGATAATCAGACACATCAGAAGCATCAATGGTGAAGTCACAATAATTCCCACGATTGAACCAACAATATCCATAGCGCGCTTGACCAATGCATTGAATGTATTGTTTAACGGCACATAACGGATGTTGATGACCGGAAGTCCCAGAATATCCTCTGTATATGGTTTCGTCGGAATAATCTTATTATAGTCCGGAATAAACTTCGTGTGTACTCCTGACTTTTCACACAATGCCACAATCTCTTCCAGGCGATAATACTCGCTTAACCCCAGAGTGATCGCGATCTCATCCAAACGGTTTTCCGGAAGTATCACATTCAAATTGGCAATTCTTCCAAGAACCTTAATACCTTTGTATTCTGTGCCTGCCGGTATGTTGTCATCAAGTATTCCGCGTATCACGTATCCCCACTGAGGATTTGCAAGAACACGATCAATATATTCCTCTGCTGCACGGCTGTATCCTACACATATCATCTGTTTCTGATTAAGTCCCTTCTCACGCATATCCCGGAGAACGGTAAATATCAGCATTCGGGCACACCACTGAAGTATGATATTAATCACATAGAACATAATATATGTGGAACGTGAGTAATCACTTTCATCAATCATATAAAATGTAAACATGAGAATAAGGAGCCCGAGTGAATTGGCCTTTATAATATTGGCCAGCACAAGTCGGCGCCCCTGCATCCGCATAGGAATGTACAATGTAAATGCCTGATACAGCAACAAATATACAGGTACAATGAGAACCAGCATCAGCATGTACTGCTTAAAACTTCTTGTACGGACTGCCGTTGCCGCCATAGGTCCCACAAAACGAATCAGCCACGCAAGAAAGTAAGATAATACCAGTACGATCGCATCAACAAGCATATGGAGACGACTGAAATTCTTTTCATTGTCTTTTAACAATCTTTTGTCACCTCATTTTTATCAATTCGTAGCCATATCCTCTTTGTCACAGTTGCTATCGCTTCTATATTATAATAGTTGATTTACAAAAGCAATAAAATCTTCTTCTTAATTTTATAAAATTTCTATGAAGCTATTTGTTATTTTTTACTGCTTTTTCTTATCATCCGCGAAAGCGCCGGAAGATATTCACCCATAATTCAAGCTGTATCTTTAAATAGTTCGGTAAATTCCGAAGTTTAAAAGATACTTTTTGATTTTTTCTGCTGATCTGAAAACCGTTTTTAATTCCCGCTATATATTCTCTGCCAAATCCTTTTAATGCGAAAAACAGAATTTTAATTCCAAATCCCACCACAAGGAACGGAAGATTTATAATGATCTGCAAAACCGGCATGTTCTTATAGATCAGGTAAATATTATTTCTGGAAGAATAGCGGATCTTAAATTGATTATACCTGGAACCGCTTGTCCCGCTTCCCACATGATATACCATCGCATCCGGTGCATACCAGTTTTCATATCCGTGGATCCTTGCTCTGTATCCTACATCCATATCTTCGAGATATGCAAAATGTTCTTCATCAAAGTATCCGATCTTATCAAAAATCTTCTTTCTGTAAATAGCCGCACCTGCGCAGGATGCAAAGATCTTCTCTTCTTTCTCGTAAGTATGAATATCTTTTCCCTTTCCTCTGGCATAGGCCCAGCCAAGCGCACAGTAATAATTTCCTGCATCATCCAGTTTGTCTCTGTCATGGAACTGAATCATTCTGGCTGCACATGAGAAAGCCTTCGGGTGTCTTTTAATGGCAAAGATCATTTCCTCTATAAAATTCTCAGTTACTTCTATATCATTATTCAACAGCAGCACATACGGTGCCCTGGATGCCTTTATCCCTTTATTGACCGCTTTACAAAAGCCAAAATTCTCCGGCAGTTCGATCAGATGAACCCATGGATACCTCGCTGCAACAAATGCGCAGCTTCCGTCACTTGATCCATTATCCACCAGAATCACTTCAAAATTATTCACTGACTGGCACTCCAGGCCTGCAAGTACGCCATCCAGATAAGCCATCCCGTTAAAGTTCGGAATAATCACTGATACTTCCTGCATGATTTCCTCCCTGTATTCTCTTTCTTCTGTCCATTTCTTGTTTCGGCAGTCTCCATTCCGGGAATCGGCTTCAGAGAGTAATTCCATTTGGTAAGGGACAGGTTTTTATTATAATAGGGATCTCCGTTTTTAAGGATGTCCATCCAATGACATCGCATATATTCAATTTCCGTCTGAAAACGACGTACTTTCTCTTTACTGTCCTCGGCTCCTCTTGTTTTTGATTCCATATGATAAAGCTTTGCATATGGATCGTATACGATCAGATGATTATTCTTTCGTACTTTCAGACACAGATCAACATCATTAAATGCAACTGCGAGTTCTTCTGTAAATCCTCCGGCCTGCTCAAATACTTCTTTCTTCATCATCAGGCATGCTGCGGTAACTGCACTCATATCCTGAAGCAGAGATGCCTTGTGAAGGTATCCCGTACGGTCTGCCGGCATATCAACAAACATATGCCCTGCGATCCCGCCCATTCCAATCACGCATCCCGCATGCTGAATCGTATTGTCAGGATAAATCAGCTTCGCTCCGACACCGCCGACTTCCGGTCTCTGGCATACGCCAAGCATCTCTTCCATCCAGTCCGGCTCAATAGATTTCACATCATTGTTCAAAAAAAGCAGATATTCTCCTCTGGCATGCGCTACACCAAAGTTATTAATAGCAGAATAATTAAATTCTTTTCCCCAGCGCAGAAGATGTATCTGCTGATCTCTGGAAAGTTCTTTATAGTATTTGAAAATCTCTCCTGTCGTACTGTTATTCTCTATGATTATGATTTCAAAGTTCTGATAGGATGTATTCTTCTTTAATGACTCCAGACAGGTCTGCAGGGTCTCTTTCTCATCTTTATTCGGAATGATCACAGAAACCAGTGGTTCTCCCTGTACCGGATATTTCACCCGGTAAAACCCCAGATCCTGTGTATGGCTTACAGTACCTTTCGTACCCGTTCTCTCAAGATGAGCCTCTATTGCCCTCTTTCCCGCTTCAAAAGCGTACATCTTGCTGGCCGGATTATCTGCTGTGGACGCTTTATGCGTTCTCCAGTGATACAAAATCTCCGGAACATGCAGCACTTCTCTGGCATTCTCTGTGCAGCGGAAAATAAAATCATAATCCTGTGCCCCATCAAACTCTTTTCGGAAACCTCCTGCTTTCTCTACTATGCTTTTGCGTACTACAAAGAAATGGCAGATATAGTTATTTGAACGCAGCAGATCCAGATTAAAGTCCGGCTTCAGATGCGGCTGAAAATGCTCGTCCAGATCTGTCGTTACCTTATCCTCATCTGTATAAAGTGCATCTGCCTGCGGATGATCCTGCAGTGTATTCACGATCTCATACAATGCATTTGGAGCCAACAAGTCATCATGGTCGAGAAGTCCTATAAATTCGCCCTTTGCCATGGCAAAAGCACGGTTTGTATTCTCCGCAATGCCAAGATTTTCTTTCAGGCTACAAAACCTTACCCGGACATCCTTTGCCGAATAATCTGCCAGAACTCTCTGCATCTCTTCATTATCCGGACTTGCATTCGCAATACACAATTCCCATCCTGTGTAAGTCTGGCTGATCAGTGATTCTATCATCTGCTTTAGAAATTCTACGGGAGTCTGATAGGCAGGCACCGCGATACTGATCAGTGGTGCATAGTTGAATTTATGTTTCCTTTGTTTCTCAAGTGCTTCTTCATCCGGAACATAAGCCGCATACCATGGACCATACGGCACTTCTTCCGGTTCAAAGCGTTCATGCAGCCTGATCCAGAATTCTTTCGGACCATAATGCTTCAGATAACGAAACCCTTTCTGAATCGTATACGGAGAAAGTTTCTTCAGCATTTTTGACCACTGGATCTTTCCTCCTGCCGATTGTTTTTTGCTCATATATTAACCTCGATTTTTACTATGATTTTTTATTTTAACATTGTATGATATTTTTTGCAAGAAACACGCTAAATGTGTTATACTGTTACTGTTCACATGCCACCTATCCCGCGAGGTGTTTTGGCATGTATATGCCAAAATCCGAGACATACAAGCCAAAATTCCATTGCCGCAGGCAATCTGGAACTAAAAAACAGGAGTTTTAATATACCATGAAGAAAAAAAGAATTACCGCAGCGCTTCTGGCTCTGGGACTTAGTGCAGTCACTATATGTTCCCAGCTTCCGGTCTTTGCTGCTGAAGAAACAGCACAAGCCACGGATACTGCCGCGCAGCCACAGACCGCCGACCCATCTGTTGTCACTACCAACGGTATTGACGGATGGCCACAGGCTTCCGATATTTCATCCACTGCTGCTATTGTAATGGAAACCTCAACCAATACAGTTCTCTATTCCAAGAACGCCGACCAGGCTCTTTATCCTGCCAGCGCAGTCAAAGTTATGACCTGTCTGGTCGCCCTTGAGAACAGCAGTCTGGATGATCAGGTAACTATGACTGCAACCGGCGTATCCGGTGTTACGGATGGTGGAGCGAATATTTCCTCACAGCTTGATGAAGTTTTCACTGTGGAGCAATGTTTATATGCAATTATGGTCGCATCTGCAAATGATATCGCATTGCAGGTAGCAGAGCACGTCGGAGGTTCTGTAGATGCCTTCGTACAGACAATGAACACACGCGCCCAGGAACTTGGATGTACCAATACAGTCTTTACCAACCCGACCGGGCTTCCTGATGAAAATCAGCATACAACGGCGCATGACATGGCTCTGATCATGGAGGCAGCCATGGCAAACGAGACTTTCAGAACCATTGCCGCAACTACTTCCTATACACTCCCAGCAACCAACGTATCCGGCGGTGAACGTGTACTTACAAACAGTTTTACCATGATCAATAATGCCAGTGACGGTTATTATGAACCATGTATCGGTGGAAAAGAAGGCTATACCGAAGCTTCCGGAAGTACGCTTGTCTGCGAGGCAGCCAAGAATAATATGAAGCTTGTCTGCGTAGTCTTAAATGGCGCATCCGGTGTTACGGACGACGAGGCGATTGCGCTCCTTAATTACGGATTTGACAATTTCTCTCCGTTAACGATTGCTGACACTGACTTC
This sequence comes from Blautia sp. HCP3S3_B11, assembly GCF_052064435.1. NCBI lineage: Bacteria > Bacillati > Bacillota > Clostridia > Lachnospirales > Lachnospiraceae > Blautia > Blautia sp. HCP3S3_B11. Next base: position 130,368 of record NZ_JBQHVP010000006.1, on the reverse strand, counting down.
AACCGTCTTTCCGGCGGTACTGTTATTGCTCCTAACGGTGCAACAGAAAATAACCTGACTACAGAGGATACCTCTTCTGACGGACAGATCACACGCCAGTACTACTTTGGCGGAACCCCTGTCGGAACCGCGATCCTTGAAGATACTGAGCAACAGTCAAATGATGCTGCTGTTACCGGCCAGAAGAATATGGAAGCAGCACAGAATTACTCTGCTTCTCATACAACAACACCGTATTATATCATCGGTGCGATCGGAGCTGCATTCCTGTTATTCTTTTTATTCCTGCTGGTCAAAGTAATCCGGTCCTGATTTACAATTCTTATTATCTGACAAAACCTGCCGGTCATTACAAGTCAATCGGATATTCGCAATCCGCTTTCGCTACTTGCTCATAACCGAATAACTGCTCCGCAGTTTATCAGAAGGGGCTTGTACCCCTCCTGATACAAGCAAGTCCCACCCACTGCTTATTGCTCTTCGCAATTGAAGCAGGGGACTTACTTGATTCGGTTAAAACAGGCAAACGTGCAGATAATCGTAACCAAAAAGAGACATAAAAAACAAGGCAGAACTTATTCTTTGTAAAATAACTCCTACCTTGTTTTATGTCTCTTTTTTATTCTAATATATTATAATATCAGGGTCAAAAAGTCATTCGTGCCTGCACGATAAAGTTGTTGAAACGGAACGCCAAATAAACTTTCATCCTTTATTTCGCATAAAACGGTACTATAAGAAATGCCCAGCATGCAAACGGTGAAATGACGAGTAAAGCAGTGATTGCTTTATATATCCAGCCCCTCACTTTTTCATTTTTTATTACCTTAGTCAGAATCTTGTTCCAGCCCAGTGTAACAAAATACATCAGCGGATATAACGCTGGCATCAGATATCTTCCCTGTGCCTGATTATCATTGTAATACACATAATCCATAAATAAAATCACCGGAATAACGATCAGCAAGATCATCATCCAATGGAAGATTCCCTCTACATTACACTTTCCCGACGTCACTTTTGCTTTGATCTTCCAGGTATCACCTGCTACCGTTTTCTTCTGTCGGATATACATTTTCTTTCGGAGGTTAAATATCCCTCTTGTCAGAAAAGCACTTAATATTCCAACTGCAAAAAATACAATGTACATTTTGCTCACAGCATATGGCATATAAATCTCCATCAGCCCAAATGTACCAATAAAGCTTACGCACACAGTCAATGCCCAGTTATGATACCATCCCGGATCCTGATAAAAAATAATGTCTTTCCAGCTCCATTTCAGCTTCTCCGGTGTAGGATAAAGAGATGGTCTGTAGTCCTTCTGCGCATATTTCTCAGCACATTCCGCGCAGGATCTTCTTCCAAGAAAATCACCATTATACAAAACTGCATTACGGATAAACCACCAGCCGCAAAGCAGTATTGTTACTCCTGCAATCACGATTCCCCGGCTAAAAAGGAAACGGATTCTCTGTGGGAAAGGCTCCTCCCTGCCAAGCAGTATTGTAAGGCAGAAAAAGAAAAAACTACAAAGTATCCAGCCATATGCATTGTAATAAGATAACGCACAAACTGCCATTCCCACAGCAAGGACGATGCAGTTCTTCCATGTCCAGTCCTCCCGAAGATAAGAAGCCCACGCGTACAGAATCATTGCTGCTGCCAAAAGTGCCAGAGAATCTGTATTTACATAAGTTCCCAGAAAAATTGCCTGCGGCATAAATCCGGCAAGCGCTGCAAACATCCATCTGACCTCCGGAGAATATTTTTCCTTTGGAAATAATTTGCCGGAAGCTTTTACTACAAAATATACCGCTCCTGTGACAAATAATACATCTGCCATACGCGCGATCTTAAACATAGAATATCCCGGATTTGTAAAAAGTCTGGCTATCCTCATAAATACCGCAGAAACCATATATGACACGATCGGATAATACGCATAGGAAATGCCCCAGACCTTATTTCTGACTTCCGGATCATCGCCCCGCGGGAGTGCTCCATGATACTTGTATATATAATCTGCAACAAGATATCTCATATGCTCATCCGGTCCTGCATCAAATGGCTGCGTCATCGCCCAGACAGTCAAAAGTACAAATGCAAGGAGCACAAAGACCAGTGTCATCGTCTTTTCATTTATCTCTGTTTTCTTTTTCTTTAACATATCTTCTTTCACATTCAATTATTTTTTGAGCGTTACTGTTCCCTTCCATCTCAGAATAACGGCACGTGAACAGCAATTTTTGAGTACTGCCTCAAATTCTTTTTAAAGAAAAGTCCTGGCTTTTCAATGTAAGATTCGGATTATAATACGGATCTCCATTTTTTAAAATATCCGGCCATTTTTTCTCAAAAGCAGCGATTTCCTTATTGAAACGCGCTACCTTCTCCGGAGTATCTTCCAAACCTCTGGACTTGGATTCATAATGATATAACTCCGCATATGGATTATACACGATCAGATATCCTGCCTGTCTCAGTTTCATACAGAAATCAATATCATTAAATGCAACTGCCAGTTCTTCTGAAAGTCCGCCTACTGCATCAAAAGCAGATTTCTTTACCATCATGCAGGCAGCTGTGACCGCACTGTAATCCTGTGCGCAAATAATTCTGTGGCAATATCCTGTCGTACCTCTCTTCTGCTGGACGAAGCAATGGCCTGCGATTCCGCCAAAACCGATCACAACACCGGCATGCTGAATCGTATCATCCTCATAATAAAGTCTGGCGCCTACTGCTCCGACATCTTCACGCATACAATATCCCAGAAGCTCTTCCAGACAATCTGAATTGATGATCTCTGTATCATTATTTAAAAGAAGCAGGTACTCTCCTTTCGCAAAGGATGCTCCGTAATTATTGATTGCAGAATAATTAAAGACTCCATCCCAATATACCATATGCACTTTCGGATTCTCTGCCTCCAGTTTCTTATAATACTCAAAGGTCGCAGGATCTGTGCTGTTATTTTCTACGATAATATATTCATAATTTTTGTAAGTAGAGTTCTTCTCGATTGAATCCATACATCTTTTCAGATCATCAATGTGATCTTTATTTGGAATAATAACAGAGATCAGAGGATCATAATCTCTGATAAACTTCGTTCTGTATAATCCCAGATATTCTCCCTTGAAAACCTCTGCCTTGACACCAATTCTGTTATAGTGCTCCTGAACCGCACGTTTTCCTGCCTCAAAAGCATAAAGCTTACTCTCCGGATTCTCCGCGGTAGAATCCTCATGACAGCGCCAGTGATACAAGATCTTTGGAATATGGCAGATTTCTTCTGGTTTTACTGTTTCCACACAGCGGAACACAAAATCATAATCCTGTGCACCGTCAAACTCGCTTCTGAGCCCACCTGTCTTTTCAATCACTTTATGTGATACTACAAACAGATGGCAGATATAATTTACCGTGCACAAAAGATCCGGGTTGTAATCCGGTTTAAAATGTGGCTGGAAGAATTTATGTCCATCCATTGACATCTTATCTTCATCTGTGTAGATCACCAGTGTTTCCGGTTTGTCATTCAAGGCCTTAACACATTCAAACAGGGCATTCGGTGTCAGCTCATCATCGTGATCTGCAAAGGCAATAAAATCACCTGTGGCAAGTTCTATTGCGCTGTTGGTATTCTCTGATATCTGAAGTGCCTCCTCATGAGAAACATATTTGATTCTCTTCTCTTTCGCAGTCAGCTCTTTTAACAGACCTGTCAGAGGTGACTGTGCACCACTTCCGTCAGAGAAACAAAGTTCCCAGTTTGAATAGGTCTGCTCCTGAAGCGATTCGACCAGCCTTCGCAAATATTTCTCCGGAGTTTTATATAGCGGCACTACAAAAGAAATCTTCGGATTATATGCAAACGTTGTTTTCCTTTGTTTCTCAAGCTCACTCCTGTCCGGCAGATGATGCCTGATCCACTTCTGGTAAACCGGCGGACCCTGACGTACATTTTTGATTTTGGTGACTACTTTCTCAGCTAAAGCCGTTGCTCCCTGAGATTTCCAGTAACGAATACCTTTTTCTACGTATTTGTCTATTTTTTTCGCCAGAATATCTGCTTTTCTCAGTGGAACGACATGTACGGTTTTTTTGTCTCCGGCATAAAAAACTACATACAGGCATTTTCCGGAAACATTCGTAATCTCAGCAAAGAATCCTGTTTTTCCCGGGTTTTTGGCTTCTTCAAACAGCTGGTTTACATCCACTCTGTCTGTTCTCTGAATCTCAGCCGTAACCGGCTTCTTATCTGCGTCAAAAATCCGGATCATTACCGGCTTCTGCGCGATCGCCCATCCTCTGATGCGTACAGTTCCCTGTTCTGCTTTCTCCTCTTCGAAATAAACCTGTGGCCTGTCCCTTTTTTTCCCCAGCTCATGCGTTGTAACAGAAAACCAGGCTGTTTTTTTATCCGCAAATTTCTCATAGATTACCAGTTTATGAAAACTGTTTAAGTCTTCCGGTATCCGGATTTCTGCCGTTACCTGCATTCCTTCCATCTTCTCAGGATCCTGGAAACGCTCCAGCGCACTTACATTATTATTTTCTTTTACAGATACTTCCAGCTTCTTATTGTCCAGATAAACCTCCATGGAAGCTTCTTTGGGCCAGTGTCCCTGAACGATATATAAATTTTTATCAGATAAATGAAATCTCTCTCTTACTACTTCAAATATTTCCTTAGGCATATCAATCTCCATTTCTCTCCAGTTTTCTCAGAGAGCAGTCTGTATTATTCAATGTCAGATTTGGGTTGTAATAAGGATCCCCTTTTAACAGTTCTCTTTCCCATTTTCTGCGGAAACAATTTACCTCTCTGGAGAAACGCAACTGCTTCTCCGGTGTATCTTCCATTCCCCTGGACTTGGATTCATAATGATACAGTTCTGCATACGGCGTAAACAGGATCTTCTCTCCTTTATCTCTTACTTTCATGCAAAGATCAATGTCATTAAACGCCACTTTCAATTCTTCATCAAATCCGCCAACTGCTTTAAAAACAGAAGTCTTTACCATCATGCAGGCGGCTGTAACTGCGCTCATTTCCTGCACGCAGCGCAGTCGTCCCATATATCCTTCTGCATCCCCTGGAAGTTTACATAAAACATGAGCTGCAACACCGCCAAGACCTATCACAACACCGGCATGCTGAATCGTATCATCCGGATAGTACAGTTTCGCACCAACCATTCCGACGCCTTTTAGCTGGCAAAACTGTAACATTTCCTCAAGCCATGAATCCGTGATGATCTCAACATCATTATTGAGGAATAGCAGGTATTCTCCCTGTGCCTCTCTTACGGCAAAATTATTGATTGCTGAGTAATTGAATTCCTTTTTCCACGTAAGAATCCTGACATTTGGATATCTGCTTTTCAGCGTTTCGTAATATACAAATGTCTCCTTCTCTACACTGTTATTCTCTACGATGATAATCTCATAATTTTTCCAGGTCGTTTTTTCTTCTATGGAAGAAACACATAAATCCAGATCATTAATATGATCTTTACTCGGAATAATAATAGAGATCATCGGCTCTGACTGAATTGCCAGATGAGTTCTGTACCATCCTGCTTTATCTGCTGGCTCTGCAACTGCCGGAAGCTGTGTTCTGTTATAATGATCTTCCAGTGCTCTTCTTCCTGCCTCCCAGGCTTTCTGCTGTTTGTGAGATTCTCCGTTTTCATTTTCCATGCAGTGGCAGAGGACTCTTGGAATATGCACGATTTTTTTTACCTGTTCACAGCATCTTAAAATCATGTCAAAATTCTGAGCCCCGTCATATTCCGGACGAAACTTCCCGCTTTGTTCCAGCACGTCCCTCCGGATTGCCCAGAACTGCCCGATGTAATTATTCTCTCTTAATCGGAACAGATTAAAATCCGGTTTGAATTTCGGATCGTAATGATGTTTTCCATCTGTACTTACTTCATCCTCATCTGTATAGATCATATCTGCTTTCTTCTCAGTAACTGCCTTGATCATCCAGAAAAGAGCATCCGGTGCCGGTACTGTTTTCTGATCAGAGAATAAAATATAATCTCCCATTGCGAGTTTCAGCGCTGCATTCAGATTCTCAGAAGCGCCTTTATCTTCTGTGATTTTTTTATAAGATAACCGGATTTCTTTTTTGTACTTCTTCCGCAAAAAGTCTCCGGTTTCTTCTCCCTGATTTACATCCACCAGACACAGCTGCCAGTTACTGTACGTCTGATCCATGTATGCATCGATCACACTGCTCAGAGATTTTACATCTGTATCTGACAGAACGATCACGACGCTCACTAAAGGCATATAAGAAAATATCGCATTTCTCTGTCTTTTCAATTCTTTTCTAAACGCTTCATGGTCTTTCAGCCAGTCCTCGTATTCCTGCTCTCCATCCTTAAGCTGAGAGTTTTTCACATATCGGAAAAATCTTCCAATTCCGTTTTCTTTTATATACGCACAGTTTTTCTGTCTGTTTTCCAGGGACAGAAGTTTCATCTGCTGATAAAAACCTGTATTTTCTCTCTTTAGCTTCTTTACATCTATCTTATATATTTTTTGTATGTCCTGACCACGGAAACAAATGCAGATATTCTGGCTGTGTATATTCTCCAGATTCACTGTGATACAAAAACCGAGATTTCTTTTTTCCGCCTCTGAAATTTCCTTTACCTCTTCCACATCCGGCCGTCTTTGTCTGGTGATCGTACATTCCAGGACTTTTCCATCCGAATTCTGAACAAATACATCATCAGAATCCATCTGATTTACGACCCATCCTTTGATCGTCAGGATATTTCCCTGTGTGATCTGCTCTTCGTCGATATGATACTCGATAAGACTTTCTGTACAAAACTTCTTTATTTCCTGCGCAGATGCTTCCCAGATAACTTCCTTTTCATTTCCTGCCTGCAGTACAAGCTGTAAGCTTTCATGCTCCTGTGCAAGCTGCAGAATCTCCGGTATCTTTATTGTGAAACCTGCGTTTTTTATTTCTTTTATCCCTTTTGTTTCTTTTAGATTATCAGCCACATCTGTTCTTTCATAGCGCGAAAGTTCAGGAAAAGAAATTTCTTTTCCTGAACCATAAAGAGAAAAATTACATATTTTCTGTTCTCTGGCTACGGCCCAGCCGGTAATAGTCAGAGTATGATTTTCTTTATCACTGTATATTCTTTTGTCTACACTCCAAAGTATATTTCCCATAACTAAACCCTTTTTACCGTACGATACAGTTTCCATGCCTTACTGCGTTCTACCTGATCCACCAATGCTTTCTTCTGCTCAAGTTCCTGTCTCAGCTGATCCACTGCTCTTTTCTGTTCTGTATAGATCTTCCAGAATTTCTTTTCTGTTTTCTTCTCATCCAGAATTTCCATTTCAATCTTCATGGATTTTTTGTTTTCAGGAACAGATGGCACGATAATCTGCGGATCATCCCCTCCGAAATAAAATTCTCCATTTTCTACCTCACAGCCATCTGTGTGGAAATCAACAAAATTTCCATCTTCCCAGGTAAGCCTGCTGATTTTGAGTCCTTTCGCCAGTTCTCCCGGATCAAGGCGAAGCATTTTTGTATTTTCAGGAAGTTTAAATTCCACACAAACTTTCCTGTTTTTAAACAGATATCTTACAGAATCTGTCTCATTAAAACTCTTTCCGTTATCCCAGAAAATCTGAAGATTCTCCAGAGTTTCATCCTTCTTCTCTCTGTAGTAATCCTCAATCTCTGCTCTTCCCGGGGAAATCTGAGTATACATATTCCGCATTGCTGTATGTTTTCCCAGAATATATGCCTGTAAATTGTGTTCCATTTCAACATATATTTCTATATCTTCAGGAGTAATTCCTGCTTTTTCATAAAAGTTCAGGTTTCTTAACACTCTGCGTTTATCATTCAGTTCCAGATAATAAAAGATCATGCGGTAAACCAGATACTGAGATGGCACAGGGAATGCAAATGTCCATTCATAGTCAATAACAGATACTTTATCATCTGACAGAATAATGTTTGCAGGGACGAAATCAATGTTGGAAATTTCTGCGCATTTCAAATCAGAACGCAGATTTACATCTCCAAACACCCTGACAAAGCCTTTCGTTTTCACAAAAGGTTTCTTTTCATGAATGTTCTTTACTTTTCCTATATAAGTAAAGAATAATTTCTCAAGCTCCTCTGTTCTGCCCTCTTCCAGAAGATGATCCAGCTTATCTTCCAGTGTGATTCCTGTCAGGTATTCCAGCTCTGCACAGTTATCTTTTAACGAACACTGATTGACCTCAATTCCCTCTTCTTTATACATCTCCGTCAGAGTCTCATAAATGATTCTCAGATTCCTGATATGCTCTACGGCTTTCTTGTGTGCAGGCGCTTTCTTTACAGTCAGTTTTCCGTCTGCTGTTTGATCGATCTTCGTATAAATGGACAGCTTCTGATCTCTTTCGTTGGAAAATTTCACATAAACCGGCGACATCTCCGGCTGTTCTTTTCCGATCACAAGAAGAAATGAATTGGCAAACTGTGGATACATATCATTGCTCAGAAGTGTATCATAGACCCGGGATTCCTGGAAAAGTCCCAGCCGCAGTCTGTCAAAATTGTAATCTTTCATGTGCAGTTCACCACCAGCCGGGAGATGCCTGTCTGAATGAATCATCATTGGAAATTTATAGTCCGGATATGGATAATACCAATCTGCCTTTAAGTTTCCGGCATCCTGCAAAATCCCGTTAAATTCTTTTCTTGAAAAAGTTTTGACACCTTTTGTATTCGGATATCCCTGAATTCCCTCGAACAGAGTTCCGAAATGATCTTCCGTACATCCGGCCCAGTATTTCAGTCCCAGTCTGTTCTCGATGGCCAGAATAATCTTTCCATCCGGTTTCAGATGTCTGGATATGATCTTAAGAAAATCCACATATGGGTTCTCACTCCGGATATAAGATTCCCCATATTCAAACACGCCGATCAGAGTAATATAATCATATTTTTCTGTCAGATTCTTCTCTATCTCCTGAAAGTTTCCCACAAGAATCCGAAGGTTGTCCTGATCCTGATGTCGGTATGCATTGATCTTGCTTCTCTTCATAGAAAGCTCAATACAGGTAACTTCTTTCGCTTTCTCACACAGAGCACCTGTGACGGCCCCACATCCGGAACCGATCTCCAGGACCTTTTCCTCTCCGGTAAATGGAAGCCAGCTTAAAATATTCTCTCTGATATGAGAGAAATGATAAAGAATCGGCCAGCTCTCCCGTTCACTGATCACTCTGTTAAATTCTTCCGGTGCAAAATCTCTGGAAATTGCAAGCATTTCATCTTCTATCGCACCATCACTATATAAATCCTTTCCCGGATAGCACGTAGTATCCAGAATTACTTTTCCGATTTTTTCTTCCATATATTTTCCTCGCGCTGATTTTTATTCACTGCATCGTCCTGAAACGTGTTTCAAACACGCTTTCCTATATCCTGTCACCGGCATCAAAAAGTTACAGGCTATTCCCCACACCGAACTTCCACTTTAGAATCCATGTCATAAAAACCAACTGTATTCTTGCTGGAGATCACCGTAATATTACATGCATCATAAAGTCTGTGGAACACTGTGAAGTCTCCATTCTTATATCCGGTGCAGCCAAATGACAAAAGATATTCGCCACCCTGAAGGTTCATCGTCTGGGTAAATGTTACCGTACATGTATCACCCTTACCAGAACGCTCAACTTTAGCATTCTCATACATGGTATTCGTGCCTGTGATTTCTGTACCCTGGATGTTTTTGAATGTATATGCCATGATCGGTTCCTGAATATCCTCATTGAACCGGACTTTCATGCGGATTTTGAATTCGCTGCCCTTCTCTATCGTATTGGAGCACATTCCCTTGTCATCAATTACTCTGAAATCTGTGATCTCTGCGATACGGCTTCCATATTCCAGCATATTCGGATTCATCTGGAAATCTCCCAACTCCTCGCTGTTCTCCGCCGGAATCTGTTCCTCACTTCCGGATTCATTCTGCTTTACAGGGCTCTGACCTACGAGAAGCTGTTTATAAAGATCGACCATCTGCTTCGGTGAACCTTCATCCAATTTCACGCCTTTGTTCAAAAGCACAACTCTATCACAATATTTTGAAACACTACTGAGGTCATGACTTACAAAGAGGATCGTCTTGCCCTGTTTCTTAAATTCTTCAAATTTATGATAACACTTTGCCTGGAAGAATACATCACCTACTGATAATGCCTCGTCTACGACCAGAATCTCAGGATCAATATTGATTGCAACAGCAAAAGCCAGACGCACGAACATACCGCTGGAATATGTCTTGACAGGCTGATGAATAAAATCTCCAATATCTGCAAATTCCAGAATATCATCCAGTCTGGCATCTATCTCTTCTTTTGAAAAACCGATCATCGTTCCATTCAGATATACGTTCTCAAGTCCGGAATATTCCATATTAAATCCGGCACCTAACTCCAGCAGGGCAGAAATTCTTCCATCTACCTTCACCTCCCCCGAAGTAGGAGTCAGAACACCTGTGATGATCTTTAAGATCGTTGATTTACCGGAACCATTGGTTCCGATAATTCCCACACATTCGCCCTCATAAATATCAAAATTCACATCATGAAGTGCATAATGCTCTTTATAGAGTTTCTTTCTGGTAAGCCCAAGCGCTTCTTTCAATCTGTCTGAAGGCTTATCATATAATTTATACATCTTGGTGAGATCTTTCACCTGAATTACTTTCTTGTTCTCCACATTATTTCCTTTCCGGTCAGGCGGATCATCATCCGCTTCGTTACTTACTTATAACCAAATGGGCACCTGACAGCCTTTTACAGACAAATCAGCTGACAGGTATTCCGGATTTTCAGGTCATTACAAAACATCCGCAAAATGAATGCGCAGACGTTTAAATACCCATCCTCCGAATAAGAAACACAAAATCGTAAACACCCAGAAATAAATGGTCCAGCCTGCATGTTCCCAGAACCAGTTCTTCATCAGAAATGTGTCTCTGTATCCGGAAACAATATAATACATTGGATTCAATTTCAGAATCTTCATAATAATCGGATGTCCCTGTAAAGGAGTGTTCTCAACGATCCACATGATTGGTGTCAGCCAGACACCTACCTGAAGCACAATATTGATAATCTGTGTCAGATCCCTGAAAAAGATTACAATTGCGCTGGTAGCATAGGATAATCCAAGCACCAGAAGGAATACACATCCACTGTAATAAATAATCTGCAGATAATAAAGATCCGGAAACTTCCCGTAAGCTGCATACAGAATAATCGTAAACAATACAAAGAATGCATGTACAAACATCGCAGAAATAATCTTGACCACCGGGAGCACACTGATATTAAAAACTACTTTTTTTACCAGATAATTATATTCCAGCAGAGAGTTCGTTCCGCCGATCAGTGCATCCTGGAAAAAGAACCATGGCACGATACCGGCAACCAGATAGAGAACAAACGGAACTCCCAGATCTCCGGTTCCTGAACGAAAGCCTACAGAGAATACAAACCAATATACAAGAATCGTGATCACAGGCTGAATAAATGCCCATACGATTCCCAGATAAGAACCTGCATATCTTGTCTTAAAATCATTCTTTGCCAGCTTTGCCACAAGCCGTCTGTTTTTATAAATATCCTTTGGTAAAGAAAAAATCGTATCCAATCTCTCGTTCTCCTATTTGCGGTAATCCTTAAAGCTTCCCCATTTTGTATCTTTGTCAGAAAAGCTTAATTCCATTCCTTCCGGAATTGGCCATTCTACTCCGATATCCGGATCATTCCAGATCAGTCCGCCTTCATCGTTTGGATGATAGAAATCAGAGCATTTGTAAACAAACTCCGCATGATCAGAAAGTACAAGGAATCCATGTGCAAATCCCTTAGGAATGAAGAACTGTTTCTTATTCTCAGCAGAAAGTACAACGCCAAACCATTTTCCATAGGTTTCGGAACCCTCACGAAGGTCTACAGCCACATCAAATACTTCTCCATTTACTACACGTACGAGTTTATCCTGTGGGTAATTGATCTGGAAGTGAAGTCCACGGAGCACGCCTTTGTGGGAACTGGACTGATTGTCCTGCACAAATTCAACAGCGATTCCCGCTTCTTTAAAGTCATTGTAGTTGTAAGTTTCCATGAAATATCCTCTGGTATCTCCGAAAACTGTAGGCTCTACTACTTTTAATCCCTTGATTCCACCACATTCTGTTACTTTAATTTTTCCCATTTTGTTTTCCTCTTTTCTGTTTATCTATAATATTTTTTCTCTTTCTTCGACAATGCGATCAGAAGAATAATCAGAAGCAGGATCATCGCAGCACCTATTCCCAGCAGTATTTTTCGCAGCTGCGGTATCCCTGCAGAACTTTTTGAATTCTGAGAACTCTCCTGAACTTCTTCATCTGTACTTTCGGACGTATCCGTTCCCACTGACTGGCCGGCATCAGACGAATCCGCTGTTCCATTCTCCGAAACAGTATCTGCCGCCGGCTCTGGTGTCGGTGTTGCCTCAGGAACCGTTACACTTCCTACCATATAATCTCCATAATAATAATTATCTATGGTTTCTCCATCTGACAGTTCCTCTCTAACAGTCAGGTTATCCACAGTCACGCCATTCGGGACAAGTACTTCTCCACCATTTACCTGAAGCTTTGTGAAATTCTGGTATCCATAATTAAACATCGCTGTGGAATCTGTGCTGGCGATTGCAAGATCTGCCGCCTTCATGGTGACCGCAATATAAGTAGTTCCATTCTTCTCAACAGCCGTTACAAGAGTATTGCCCGCCTCGCTGGTATATCCTGTTTTGCCTCCAATGCATCCGTCATAATAATAGCTGCTCTCCGGTGCAAGCATCGGGTGATGTGTATGCAGCACCCTTGACTCGCTGTTCATGTTTGTCGGTTTGATCGTATAATCTGTAATGCCGATGATCTTGCGGAATTTCTTATTCTTAAGACCTTCCCGCATAATCAGTGCCATATCGTGTGCTGTAGAATAATGATTTGGATCCGGAAGACCGCTTGCATTTGCAAAATGCGTATTCGTGCATCCAATCTCTGCCGCACGCTGATTCATCATATCAATAAAATTCTGTTCCGTACCGCCTACATGTTCCGCGATCTGAGCTGCAACCTCATTTGCCGATCGGATAATAAGTGCGCAAAGGCATGCTTTCATGCTCATTACTTCCCCAACCTGCATTCCGATATTTCCTGAATCCCAGCTGATGTCGCGTGTTCCTGTTTCGGTGAAGACCACATCTTCTTTCATTGAGCAATTCTCCACAGCAAGCAGCAGCGTCATAATCTTCGTGATACTTGCAGGATAACGAATCTCATCTCCGCCTTTGCTATACAGAAGGACTCCGCTGTCCGCATCCATCAGCACGCCTGTCTCTGATGTGATCTCCGGACCTGTCGGCCAGCCGGAAATTTCATTTGTTGAAATAGTTGCCGGAGCTGTTGCCACATCAGCACTCTGTACGCCTGCTTCAGATGTTGTATCCGTCTGTGTCGTTACCTCCGCAGCACTACAGATCTGTACAGATGTCATTGCGATCACACCTGCGAGAATTGCAGCCTTACATAAATGTTTCCATTTTTTCATAATATATCCTCTTGTTGAATAAAATCAAAACTCATCGAATGAAGCAATCGTATCTGTGATATATTTCACATCTTCCATATCCAGATTATAAAACATCGGCAGTCTCAGCAGACGTTCACTCTCTTTTGTAGTATAAATATCTTCCCCGGAAAATCTGCCAAATTTCTGTCCGGCAGGAGCAGAATGAAGCGGTACATAATGGAATACGCTGCAGACTCCTTTTTCCTTCAGATACTTGATCAGACGTGTTCTTACCTGGATATCGCGAACTTTAATATAATACATATGTGCATTATGGCTACATTGTTCCGGCACATATGGCTGTTCAATCTTGCCCTCAGCTGCAAGATGCGCCAGGTTTTTATTATAATAATTGTAGATTTCCATTCTTTTATTGAAAATCTTTTCACGCTCCTCCAGCTGTGCGTACAGATATGCTGCATTCAGTTCACTTGGAAGGTAAGAAGAACCATAGTCCATCCACCGGTATTTATCTACCTGTCCCCGGAAAAATTTACTTCTGTCAGTGCCTTTTTCCCTCAAAATTTCTGCTTTTTCCTGATATTCATCATTATTAAAGAGGATTGCTCCGCCCTCTCCCATGGTATAATTCTTTGTCTCATGGAAACTGTAACAGCCGAAATCTCCAATCGTACCAAGCGCTTTGCCTTTATAAAAGGCGTCCACTCCCTGGGCCGCATCTTCAACAACTTTAAGATTATATTTCTTTGCAATTGCCATGATCGTATCCATCTCACAGGCAACTCCGGCGTAATGAACCGGCACGATCACCTTGGTTTTCTCCGTGACTGCTGCCTCGATCAGTTTCTCATCAATATTCATTGTATCCGGTCTGATATCAACAAATACGATCTTCGCTCCCTTTAATACAAATGCATCCGCCGTTGACACAAATGTATAAGACGGCATGATCACCTCATCTCCCGGTTTGATATCACAAAGATGTGCTGCCATTTCCAGTGCATGTGTACATGATGTTGTTAACATGACATGCTTTATATTAAAATGCTCCATCATCCACTGAGAGCATCTTTTCGTATATTCTCCGTCTCCGCAGAGCATTCCTCTCTGCACTGCATCACGAATGTAGTCAAATTCCCTGCCGGTAAAAGCAGGTCTGTTAAAATCAATCATCTGTTTTCTTTTTCCTTCTCATATTCAGGTATCTTATTTCTGTAGGCTACTTCTTGCCCTTTTGGATCCCGGATACTCATTTCACTGAAAAATTTCCTGGTTTCTTTCTCCAGCTGTCCCCGGGTATCTGCTTCTATATAATATAACGCAAGATACGGATTTGGTCCGTATTCTATCACGTTTTCTCCCTCTTTATAAAAGATCCATGGTTTTACAACGCATCTCTCCTGTGCCAGCTGATGTGCTGCTTTCTGATCGGCAATCTGAAGCTGTCTTCCCTGAAAATACAGCACAGCCCCATATTTCGAAGGAGCGCAAATATCATGCCGTGCAAACATTGTCTGTATCTTATCTTTCTCATAAAGATAATTCAGCAGAAGTTCTTCTATCGAAAATCCATATACCATATCTGTCAGTTCATGCTCATAACCAAAGAAACGCCCCGCAATCTCGCAGACCTGAATTCCTTTATCCGGTTTCCAGAAAAACTGCATAGACAATGCTCCCTCCATCTGTCCTGTATGCCGGATATATTTTTGCAGAACATCTGTGGCATTCTTTTCAACCTCTGACAAAAACCTGGATGGATAGACATTCCGGGTGCTGATTGGAAGCATTCCCTCTTCCACTTCCGTTTTCTCACGGTCTGCAATGCTGATTACATTTACTTCTCCATCCATGACCCATGTCATCATATTAAATTCAAATCCATCATTGTATTCTTCGATCAGAATCTCCTGACAGTTTGTATATTCTGCTGTCTGCAATGCTTTGGTAACAATTTCACCCTGGTCGTGAATGATAAATATTCCCCTTGAGCCATATTTATCCAGTGGTTTACTGATAAGTGGATATTGCAGACCTGAAACAGATTTCTGTATCTCCTCCTCAGAGCCTTGTTTCAGTAAATCTACCGGCACTTTGCGAAATCCCGGTGTCGGCAGCCCAAGCTTATCCAGCACTTCTCTGCACGCAGATTTATCTCTGTACCATGGAAGCTGTTCAGATTTCAGATAACAAGGCAGCCCGGTCTTTGCCGCGATCTTTACCATACATTCTAAAAGCAAATCTGAAAATGATGTAATGATCCCATCTATCTTTTCTTCTCTGCACATCTGAGCAATAGAGTCAATGTCCGTCACAGGGATCGTATAATCCTTATCTGCATATTTCCTCGCAATACCATCCGGATAGCCATCACATACAACAACCTCATAACCTCTTTTTTTCGCTTTCTGAACCAGTTCTGTAAACTCTCCGAGCGTACCCAGAATCAGTACTTTATGTTTCATTCCAATTCCTCACATTCTCTGACAACAGCCGCCATATATTTCATATCCTCTGCATCATAGCGCTGGTCGCATGGCAATGGCAGAATATTGGCCGCCCAGGTATATTCCAGACTGTTTTTCCCACAGTTCTCAATAATATTTTTCCAGTAAGTAGGTACAAATATCTTCTTTGCTGCAAGGCGCCTGCGAAGTTCAGGACCATTCGTATGAAAATATGGATAGGCAAAAGGTCCTTCCGGTATGATTTCATTGAATATATTCTCTGATGGAAGCAATTCTCTCAGAATCTGATAATTCTGCTCTCTTCTTTCTTTCGCACTGTCATAATCCACCGCTTTTAGCAGGTTTTGTGTAAGTCTGGACATCTGCCTGATTTCCATTCCGTCATACTTCGCTGCATTCGCAAGCATATCTTTATAATATGTTCCCGCATCCTGCTCATAGCGTCCCAGAATATGTTTCATACGCTCTGCAGAATAATCCGGTATGTTGTTCTCCGTCAGCTGTGCTTCTGTTGACAGATAAGCCCCGTCACTGACACCCCAGAATTTCCTGCATGAATAAAGCGTATCAATTCCATCTAACGGTTTCTGGAAAAATGCATGGGTGTGATCCACAATAATATTTTCATAAATTCTTTTATATTCCAGAATCTTAGAATCTGTCAGCTGTCCATAATAGTTTACCAGATACAGATACTCCCCGTTCGTAAGCTGCTTCTTGGGATAGATAACCTCCATTTTCTCATTCAGATGATAAAATTCTGTCTGTATCTGATTCTCCTGGCAGGTATGCACTACAGATTCACACAGAAAATAAGGAAGAATAACTTTCTTGCATCTGCGGCTCTGTAACAGCCATAACAAAGCCGTTCTTCCGAGGTTCACCCTATATAAATCAGAATAGTATTCCTTACCCGGCATTTCTTCCAGTTGAAAATATCCACCAATTTCCTTCGCCATTATTCGTCTGTATCCTCCTGACGTATTACATAATGCGGCATTTTCTTTGCTTCGTTAAGAATATTCATCAAGTAAATTCCCATAATTCCGATTGATAACAGGATTAGGCCAAAAAATGCCAACATAACCAGCATTAATGAAGTCCATCCCTGTACAGACACTCCCATGGTAAAATACCTTACCAGATAATAAATCGCCATTATTACACTTGCCAGAAAGCTGACAATTCCGATATTTCTAACCAACAAAAGTGGAAATGCGGTATGTGCAGTGATATCATAAATCAGATCCTTTACCAGTCTCTTAAAAGAATAGCCGCTCTTGCCATAAGCTCTGTCTGCATGCTGAACCGGAACATTGATAATACGGTTCGAGCTTAAGATCAGAAGATTTCCAATCTGCGGAAGGTATGTATTTGTCTTGATCATCGCATCTACAAGAAATCTGCGGATCAGTCGATAGCTGGTGATCTGAAGATCGGGATCTTTCCCAAGCATTTTAGATGTTGCCCATACCGAGAACTTTGTTCCAAGCTTGCGGATCGGACCATGTTTTCTGCCCTCATAGCTTGCGATGATAACGTCCACATCCGGTCTCTCCTGCATGGTTCTTACCATCTTTGGCAGTTCCTCCGGCTGATGTTGAAGGTCATCATCCATAGTTACTACAAATTCTCCCCTTACATGTGCAAATCCGCATAAAAGTGCCGGATGCTGTCCGAAGTTTCGTGCCATCTGTATAATACGGACTCTGTGGTCTTTCTCCCTTAATTCTTTCATTATCTCATAGGATCTGTCCTTAGATCCGTCATCCACAAGAATCAGTTCAAAATCTTCTTTCAGAGTTTCCCGAAATACTTTCTCCAAACGAGTATATAGTTCTCCCAGTGTATGTTCAGAATTATATACAGGAACAACCACTGAATATAAGCTCATATGCATTTCCTCTTTCTTTTTTTCATCTTTTTGCAATCATTTTTATCATATCATTTTCACCATGCCTTTTCAAGTTTCATCCGGTACAAACCTTGACTTCCCGATGTTTTTATGTAAAATAGACTACATATGCAAATTAACCGGTGGTTTATTGGTTTTATTGCTTATTTATAGTATGGTCATATGTATTTACAAATATATTTTGTATATAAGAACACTGATATTAATCGAATCAGAGAAATTCTTTTCTTCAAATTTTATAATTTTATCATGGAGGTATCATGTCAAAGGTAAAAGATTACATACAGCTACATTTAAATATTCTGTTGTTTTCACTGACAAGTGTTTTTTCCAAATTTGCTTCTATTCAATATAACAGGCATGGTCTGAACAGTCCTCTGCTTTATCTTTTTTTATTTCTGATGGTTGCCAACTGTGGAATCTATGCGATCACCTGGCAACAGGTAATCAAGAAATTTTCCTTGTCCACCGCCTATGCAAATAAGAGCGTATATCTTTTATGGTCACAGATCTGGGCAGTTGTGATCTTTCACGAAAATCTTTCTATCCAGAATATTATTGGTATCCTGGTAGTTTTATTCGGAGTATGGACGGTGCAAAGATATGAATAGAACATTTATTTTAATTATGCTGGGAGGAACTTTTTTCTCCGCAGTCTCTCAGCTACTTCTAAAACAAAGCGCAAATATCAAATATGAAAACCGAATCCGGGAATATCTCAATTTCCGGGTAATTCTCTCCTATGCCATATTTATGCTGATCCTTCTGCTGAATACCTGGTGCTATACAAAAGTAGATATGCGCTATGGTCCTGTTATCGATACAGCGGCATATGTGTTTGTTCTTCTTCTCTCTCATTTCATTCTGAAGGAAAAGATTACAAAAGGAAAGATCATCGGAAATCTGATCATCATTGCCGGAATTCTAATCTATACGCTTTAAATTGTTTGTAACTGTTCAGTACCTTCACAGTTACGGGTCAAAATCCAGTCAATCGGATATTCGCAATCCGCTTTCGCTACTTGCTCATAACCGAATAACTGCTCCGCAGTTTATCAGAAGGGGCTTGTACCCCTCCTGATACAAGCAAGTCCCACCCACTGCTTATTGCTCTTCGCAATTGAAGCAGGGGACTTACTTGATTCGGTTAAAAACCGCCTTCGGCGATGGGATTTTGAATTGTATGTCTCGGGATTTTGGCATGTTCATGCCAAAACACCTCGCGGGATAGTAGACTGCTGAATAGTTACAATTGTTTAACAAATATTGCCAGATAAATAGCCCCTTGCTTATTGCTTTTTGCAATTGAAGCAAGGGGCTTATTTAATAACTATCGTAACTGTTCAGTATCTCGCAGGAAGCAGGCTGCCGAATAGTTACTGGCTATTTATATTCTTTTATTATACTGCCGGATCTGTAGGGTCGAAGTTAGCTGCTCCTCTTAATGGTGTCAGTGCCTTCTTTCCAAGCGGTCCCTTTAGTGCATCATCTGCTTTATAGGCTCCATCAAAAATATAAATCCTTGATCCATTACAATTATCATATACCCACTTTGCATCAGCAACACACGCTCTGATACATCCATGAGATGCCGGTGAACCAAGTTTATTATATTCGCCTGCCGGAAGATTATAAGAGTTTGCCTGTCCACACGCTACGGAATGAACAAAGATTCCACCCTGTCCAGCTCCATCTACATGTGTTCCATACTGTCCCCATGATGGTCCCATTAACGGCTGCCATCTGGCACTTCTGCTCAAAGTATAGGAACCCGTAGGAGTTGGGGTACCCGCTAATCCTACAGATACACGAATTGTTTTCACCGGAATTGTTCTTGCCGAGTCAGCAAAAACTGTCATAACTCCATTTACTCTGTCTACCTGTACTGTATACGGACCTCTATATCTGCTGGTAAGATCTGTAATACGATATCCATTCTTATCAAAGTAATACAGGATACCATTCACTCTCATGCTCTTATTTGTTGCAAATCCGTTTCCGGTTGGATCTATGTATCTGACAAGGTTTTTTGTATTACTTACAACTACCCAGCCTGTTGTGTATTTACCATTTGCGTCCAGATAACCATTTACTCCGTTCTTTTTCATAAACTGGTTCGTCTGAACAACATAGTCTTTCAAATAGTAATAATTTCCACTATATTTTTTCCATCCACTTCTATACAGACTTCCTGTAGAAGATGCAATATACCATTTCTTTTTATAGCGCACCATTGTGCTCTTATATAATTTACCTTTATGCTCTGTGGAAGAAGATACTTCAAACAGATATTTCTTTCCATTAACTTCTGTTAAACCACTGGCAAGTTTTCCTGATGATCTGAAATAATATCCTGTGGAAGTCCATTTGTCTGTGTAATGATTTCCATTCGCATCAAAATACAGCCATCCAACATATTTGCCGCTGGCAGTAACCAGTTTCTGCCATCCGTGTTTCTCAACTACACGTCCCGGTGTACTTCCGAAATAATAGTAATGATTTCCTACTTTTGCCCATCTCTTGGTCCATGTAGCTCTCTTTCCGGTTGACTCAAAATAGTATCTGTAGTTCCCGTATTTTACAAGTTTATCTTTATAGATCGCACCATTCTTATCTGTACAATAATAGGAACCATTTGATGCTTTCTTCATAGTTGATTTAAGGACATATCCATTTGCATCCAGCAAATATGTACCTGTTCCCTTTTCAGGAATAACTGTGGCAACTATACCTCTTTTATAATACTTACCAATATCTGCAAGATTTCCGCCCTTTTTGAAATACAGCCAACGCTCTCCATTCGTGGTGTCTGAACGAAGCCATCCATTATGGAACATCTCTCCCGGAATTGTACTTGCCGGATCAAAGTAATATAAATTTGTTTCACCATTAGCTGTAATGGTAATCTCACCTGTCTTTGGCTTACCATTTGCATCAAGGCAATAATATTTTCCATTAATTTCAAAATATCCGGTATATGTACCTGCGGCCTTTTCTTTCTCCTCAAGATAGCTTACTGTCACCAGCTTGCCATTCTCATCATAATACTGGAACTGTGTTCCTGTCCATTTCCAAATGTTCTTCTCCTGCTGACCTACTGTAGATGTGTACGGAGTCACAGATTCTCCCTCACAGCCTGCGTAAACGACAGCTTCCTCTGCTGTTGTAAAATAAGACTGGGAGATTTCTTCCTTAATAATGTTTGGCACATCTTTATCTTCACCCTGAGCTGCTGTATCTGTAACATCCTGATGTACTTCAGCCTGTCCGGTTACAAGGATTCCATTCTCATCAAACAGATAATATCCTGTGTGAGTTTCTCCTTTATACTCAGTGCTGACCTTTACAATTCCATCAGCAGCGCTATAAAACTCATCAGCTGTCACATCCGTTGTATCTGCTGTGGAAGCCGGTTCAGTATCAGAAACATTAACAGCATCTGTGTTATCTGGTGTTTCAGTTCCATCAGCATCCATTTCTGCAGTATCCTGAGATAACTCCTCTGTTTCTCCCTGTACAACTTCTGCGGACTGTCCGCAGTCTGTATAAGATGCAGAAGCATCTTCTGATGCTGTGCTTGAAACTGTAGTCTGGGTTTTTGCAGGTTTTCGAAGTTTAAATCCGTTTTCTGTATTTACCCAGTCTTCTGCCTTTACAACAACAGCATCTGAACTGTCTGTTGTATCTGTTGTTACTGATGGTGTCTCCTCCGGCTGCGATATCACATCGCTTCCTGCTGAGAATACATCTTCTGTCTGATCCTGAGATGGCACATCTGTCGTCTCGTCTCCGGCTGAAAAAATATCTTCTTCTGAGGAAGCCTCCGGATCAGACTGCGCATCTACAGTCTCTGTGTCTGTTTCTGTTTCTGTTTCTGTCTCTGTTTCTGTCTCTGCCTGCACTGCAACAACGGAATTGCCATCAGGTGAAGTAAATGTAGCGGCACCCGCTTCACTGACAGTTGCCATCGTCATTACAAGACTTAATGTAACTGCAACTAATCTTCTTTTCACAATAATGTCCTCCTTTTTTTATTCATGCTACTTTATGATGTTAGGACAAAAATATTTTGTTCCCAACAAGACATTGAACTGATAAATTATCACTCACCAAGTCCGCTGTCAATAGCTGCCACAAGATTCTCAAGAGCTTCCTGCTCGTCAATTCCCTCACAGGCAAGTTCTATTTCATCTCCGCATTTCACACATGCCCCAAGTACACTCAGTACACTCTTGGCATTTGCCATGCCTCCTTCATACGCAAATGTTATCTGCGACTGATATTTCATTGCCTCATTGCACAAAATCCCCGCAGGTCTCAGATGAAGACCTGTGGGATTCTTAACTGTCACTTTCTTACTAACCATTGCATTGTTCCTCTTACTGCTGTCTGTCAGACAAGCAGTGTTTTCCTACTCTTTACTGTCGTCGACTGCTGTTCCTGAGGAGATCACTACTTCTGTAGTCACATCCTCAACTGTCTCATATCCATCTGGCAGAACGACTTTAACAGGGACTTCATAATTTCCCTCTTTCTTACCATCCAGATCTATAGAGAGCTTTATATCTTTCTGCGCATCCAGATCATCCATATTCTTCGTATCTGACTTGATTCGAAGCTCTATCTGTGCTGTCTCAAATGTCACCTGAAGATCATCCGGTTTATTCTTAACCTCTATATTCTTGGTAGGAATATCAAACTCTTTACTTCCGACAGGCAGGATATTTACCGTTACCCATACATCCTCACTGGAGTCACTGGTAAGCTTCACATTATCCGGAAGAAGATTGTTAAGACTGATCTTCTTCTCCACATCTTGCGATTCTCCTGAAATGTCAATGCTGTCTGCTGGTATTGTAATTACGTTATTATTCTCAGCAAGGCTCTCCAGTCCTTCTGTACTGCCAGCAACACTGATAGTATCCGGTACTGTTTTAACAGAACCTACCTCATATCCATCTGCAGGTGTTCCTACATAGCTTGCTGAAATCCCTACTCCCTGACGGATTTTCCATAATCTTGCAGTCACTACAACTTTTGCATTATTTTCGATTCTCAGTGAATTCATTTCAGAATCAGAAAGTGCTTCCTGATTTTTATCAATGATCGTAAGATTTACATCCTGTGTGAAATCCTGTGTATTTCCATCCAGTTCAATCGTAGCATTTACTTTATCTATTTTATTCACCAGAGTCTTAGGACCTGTAATCCTTACTTTTTCCGGATTAGCTGTCAGGCTTCCCACTTCGTAATCTTTGCCGGGTTTTGTGTCGCCTCTGCTGACGTTGACCACAAATTCCTGTGTCTCCTTCTCATCAAGATTTACACTCAGATTCTGTGGGGTAACCTTGATATCATTTGAAGATACTCCCGGAACTGAACAGGTAACTGTAATAGGCACCATGACAGGATCCGTATCCAGGCTTACAGCCTGCTGTAAATCTGCCACTGCTGAGATATCTGTCACCTTGATCTTGTCCCTGATTTTCTTACTCGCCGTAATAGCAATCTTAACCGAATCCTGATTCTGCTCCGGCATACACATCTTTCCGATCGTATCGGAAGATTCCACATATTCTTTGTTGATCAGTTCCACATCATTGATCGTGTAATAATTAGTACCTATCGGATTGTCTATATTTACAACGATCAGCCATAGCACAACAGCTACTGCAACAGACATGATTTTCAGAGGTATATTATCTGTTATTTTTCTCTTCTTCATGCTTCACTCTTCCTTTCAGTAAATGACGAAGTTTGCTGTTGTCTACAATCTGTTTGTTCTGTGCTTTCACAAGAATCTCTCTGAGTCTGGCACTGTTCACTCCCCGAATCAGTCTTCCTCCCTGAGCTACAGATACCTGTCCTGTCTCTTCTGATACAATGATCGTAACAGAATCGGTCTGCTCACTGATTCCAACACCGGCTCTGTGTCTCGTTCCCAGCTGTTTACTCAGTTCCATATTGTCAGACAATGGAAGATAGCACGTTGCTGCTACGATTCTGTTTTCTCTTACAATAACAGCTCCATCGTGAAGGGGTGTATTATGTTCAAATATATTAATGAGAAGCTGACTTGTAAGAATCGCATCCAGATTAATACCAGTTCTGATATAATCGGTCAACAGCTCGTTCTGTTCAATTACGATCAGCGCCCCGGTCTTGACCTCTCCCATATCAAAACACGCCTTTACCAGTTCACTGATTGTTTTATCTGTAAATCGTTCCTTCACTTCTTTACCCGCATCAAACGGTATCAATGAAGCCATGATTCGCTTCTGCCCAAGCTGCTCCAGAACTTTTCTAAGCTCCGGCTGAAAAATAACGATCACGCCAACGATCAGCGTACTCGCCAGATTTGAAAAAATCCAGAGGATCGTATTCATTTTAAAAATATACGCTATCAAAATAAAGAGGAGAACAACCAGTATACCCTTTAACAGTGTATACGCATGGGTATATTTGATCCACACCATAAACTGATATACAAAAAATGCAATCAGTGCAATCTGTATAATATCAATGATCCCGATCTTCGGAAATGCCAGCCTTGATAAGATTTCTATCAGATTTCCTGAGATATTCTGCATACAGTTCTCCTTTCCTTATCATTCTGTGCCGGAGTGATAATTGCTGCTCTTCACTCCATTCTCAGTAACTTAAATTTATAAATTTTTGTAACTGTAAAGCTGCTGAACCGTTACAGATTTTTTAATGACTCTTCCAGTTTCTTTTCAAAGTCAACACTGTCAATATCTTTTTTGCGCTCTACAGGTGCCGCATCTTCTGATGTCTGCACCACTTTCTCCTCACCATGAAAAATAGGATTGGCATAAGACACGATATTATCCTGTGACTGTTTCTCACTTTTTGCAGAATCACCGTTAATTTTCTTTATGCTTCTCTCAGAAGTTGTAACTGTCGCCTTCGGAACAGCCTTCACATAATAGTAGTACTCGTCATCTTCATATTCCAGTCTCTCTGTGCGGGTATAGTCACCGCCAAACACAAAGAATTCCAGCACCAGTCCGACTACTACAGAAATCACAGTATAAATAATCAGTGTGATCACATCAATGCTCACTTCAAAATAAAATCCGCCGGCAAGAACCACCAGAACATATACAACGCCTCCCGCAACAATAGCAACTCTCCATGCATAATCAAAAGAGCGGGTACGGATAAGGTTCACCAGTAAAACCACAGCAACAAAAGCAACAACTGTGATCCACATTCCCCAGTTCTGTACAATTCCATCTGCCAGGAGTTTTAATTTGTCAGCCATGACAATATCTGCATTCTCCAGAATCTTATGCTGCACACGTATAAAACGGATAAAATAATATATGATAACACCACAGCCTGCCGGAAGCGCGGAAAATGCACTGCACAGAAGCCCGCTTCCGATAGGAAGGAGTGCAGGAATACCTATGCCAAAAGAAAGAGGGGTAAATACAAGTACCAGATTATTGCCTGCGCTGAATCTCAGGAACAAAATTGTCATAAACAAAATCAGAACCAGCATAAATCCGGCCACTTCTATTCCAACAGCATAACTATGCGCGATCATTAATAAAAATCCGGCAAAAATCATCACTCCGGAAGGTAATATCGAACAGATCAGTGCAAGGATCAGTACAATAAATATATTATTAAGCTGTGTCATATATCCCATGTTCATATTGATCCATGTAAAATAAACAAATGCCAGAACAAAGCGCAAAACAGGCAGGATATAAATCTCATACTGACTGTACAAATTCTTTATTTTCTGTTTTAATTCAAGTAATGCTGTCATTTCTTATATCCTCCTGAAACTCCTCGGGCTGAGGATTTTTTCTCTTCGCGGCTGTATATTTTATTTAACTGAGTGAGTTCTTCATAATAATTCTTCACACTCTTCTTTGCCTTGTGGTATTTCACAGTATATTGGATGTATGTCAGAACTGAAAAAAATATCAGTACTACTACATAACCCAGAATTGCCTCTACGCCCACTGAGACAAGGTTCATCTTATGGATATTATCTATCAGATATTCTCCAAAATATGCTGCAATACCAGCCAGAACCAGACAATATCCAATCGTAACCAGAAAAAAGTTCTTAATCATGGCAAGTCCGATATAATCACTTCTATAGTACTTGCTGACCGGAAGATACTTTTTTCCCTCACCCTGTTCATACATAGCAAGTTTGTTCATGATTCTTATCTTCTCTTCATTTAACATAAATTACTCCTTACTGTACGCTTTCCCTTTTATTACATATCCTGATACCTGATGATCACTGTTATTGTATCTATCCGCATTGCACGCTGATCCGTATTGGTATCATTATATAATCATACAGATTAATTGTAACATATCTCATTATGTATGAAAAGCATTTTTTCGGTTAGCAGTCGCTCCTGTTTAGCAGCCGCTCCATACCAGTAACTTTTGTTACTATTCTCACGCACGTCCTATACAGACTGTAAGAAAATAAATATTTTTTGCGCCTCTTTTTCGAAGGCATCCTGCCATGGCATCTATAGTACTTCCTGTCGTGTATACATCATCTATCACCAGAATATCTTTCCCTCTGATATTCTTTGTTACGAGAAAAGCTTTCTCCAGATTTTTTCTTCTCTGCATGGCATTCAGCTTCTTCTGCGATTTTGTTTTTACAACTTTCTGTACCAGATCCGTATCCACTGGAATCCCTGTATAGCAGCTAAGTCTCTCTGCCAGATATGCAGCCTGATTAAATCCTCTTAAACGTTCTTTTGACTTATGTATGGGAACCGGCACGATTAGATCCGGCTTCCACTGATTCAGATTTTTCCAGGCATATCGATACATTGCTTTCGCATAAAAATATCCATATTCCCGGCATCCATAATATTTATATCTGGTAACAGACCTTCTCATTATGCCATCATAAACAAAAATACCTCTTCCCTGGTCAAATATATGTGTATGTTTTTGGCAGTCTTTACAGTATTCTCCCTCTTCTATGGGTTTTCCGCATTTGTAACATCTCGGATGTCCAATCGGTTGAAGCTTCTTTTCACATTCAGGACAAATCATCCTTCTCTGATCCTTCAGAATTTTCTGACAGACCGGACAGCATCTCGGGTAAAAAATATCAAGAATTTTTCTCAGCAATCACTTTACTCCTGTTTTTTACTTCTATTTTTCTTTCAATTTTTATTATTTTGTTTTTATCTGTTTTTCGTTACCGTTTTTATTTCGTGAAGTTTCTTTCACCTTCATTCTCCATAGTGTCACTCAGCTCTATAATGCGCTCATCCAGCGCACTGTATCGCTTCTGCTGTTTCTCATTGCGGATCATCTCTGCAAAGGTTTCCTCATTTCCCACCACAGTTACACATTTTCTTGCTCTGGTAACAGCAGTATAAAGGAGATTTCTGTTTAACAGCATTTGCGGTCCGGAAAGCAACGGAAGAATCACTGCCGGATATTCAGATCCCTGGGATTTATGAATTGTAATAGCATACGCAAGTTCCAGTTCTTCTAACTGTTTGAACGAATAAATTGCGAAACGTCCATCCTCAAATTCCACTTCTGCAGTCTCGGCAAATTCATTGATTTCCGTAAGAATCCCGGTATCTCCATTAAATACACCAATACCTTTCTCTATAACAATTCCATATCGCCCCCGAATTTCCCACTCCATCTGGTAATTATTTCTGATCTGCATCACTTTATCACCAGTACGGAACAGGCGGTCGCCGACTGCTTTCTCAGGCTTTCCGTCTTCCGGCGGATTCAGATATCTCTGCAGAATCTGATTCAGACGTTCCACACCTAAGAGTCCCTTTCGCATAGGTGTCAGTACCTGTATCTCAAATGGTTTTGCATCTACATATCGTGGCAATTTTTCCTGAATAAGGGCAATCACTACTCTTATGATGATATCTGCATCATATCTCTTCAAAAAAAAGAAATCACGGCTTTTATTATTGATCTGTACTTGCTCCCCTTTATTTATTTTATGGGCATTCACAACAATATCACTCTCAGAAGCCTGACGGAAAATCTTCGTCAGTTCTACCACCGGAAAACGTCCGCTTCGAATAATATCTCTCAGGACATTACCCGGTCCCACACTTGGAAGCTGATTCTCATCTCCTACCAGAATCAGCCTGGTTCCGGTCGTTACTGCAAGAAGCAGCGAGTGCATCAGATGAATATCCACCATGGACATCTCATCAATAATGATCACATCCGCTTCCAGAGGATTCTGCGCGTTTCTTTCAAATTTGGCAGAATGGCCATCCCGTTCCTCCTCCGGCATTCCATTTAATTCCAGAAGACGGTGAATCGTCTGCGCTTCATATCCGGTAGTTTCTGTCATTCTCTTCGCAGCACGTCCGGTAGGTGCAGCCAGTCGAAGTTCAGCTCCCTCACCTTCAAAGAAACGAATGATTGCATTGATCGTTGTTGTTTTACCTGTACCCGGTCCTCCCGTCAAAACAAACAATCCATGACTCGCAGCCTCCATCACTGCCTTCTTCTGCATCTCATCCAGGACAGTTCCTGTCTCTTTTTCGATCATCAGGATTCTCTTCTGAACAAGCTGCTCATCCTCAGGGCACAAAACATTCAGTTCATTAAGCATACGGGCAGTATTTAATTCCAAATAATAATACTGAGACGGATAAACTATGGTTTCTCCATTCTTTTCTTTAAGCACCAGTTTCCTGTCAATAACCATGTCCATGAGATGCTTCTCCATATAGGACTCGTCAACACCCAGAAGTCTGGCACATCTTGTAAATAGCTGCTCCTTTGGAAGGTATGTATGTCCCTCCCCTGAAGCCTGTAGGAGAGTATACAACATTCCACTTCGGATTCTGTAATCTGAATCTGCATGGATTCCGATCCTTTCCGCAATCTCATCCGCAATTTTAAAACCTACTCCTGAAATATCCTCTGCAAGCCTGTATGGATTTTCCTGCAGAACCGTATAGACAGATTCTTTATATTTCTGATAGATCTTTGCGCCCAGATTCAGAGAAATACCATATTTCTGTAAAAAGATCATAGCCTTTCGCATATCTGCTTTCTCAGTTACCTGGGCTGCGATTTCCCTGGCTTTTTTTTCGCTGATTCCCTTAACTTCGGCCAGTCTTTCCGGTTCTTCTTCTACAATACGAAGTGTATCCTGGCCAAACCTGCGTACGATTCTGGCTGCCAGTGCAGCTCCGATTCCCTTAATGGCTCCCGATCCCAGGTACCTCTCTATGGCATATGTATCTTCCGGCATTTTCTCTACAAAAGAACTGATCTGAAACTGTTTTCCATAGACCGGATGATGCGTGTATACTCCTGTTGCCTCAATCGTGGCTCCCTGTGTAATTGTCGGGAAACTGCCCACACAGGTCAGTTCTTCCTCTTCTTTTGTATCTTTTAATACCATAACGGTATATCCGTTATCTTCATTTCTGAAAATAACATGATCTATGTATCCTGTAACAGTCTCGCTCATGTATTCCTCCTGGTTTCTTCCGAGTCATCTGTTTCCTGCCTAAAGATACTGGAATAAAAGTCTTTTAATCCCTTGGTATCTAAAAAATAACATATAACGCAAAAAGGCACTGCATATGCAGTACCTCCTGCTTTATCCATCAAATCGCGCCATTACCTCTGCATATTTTCCGGTCCCTACCGCAACTACGCTCATTGCATCCTGTACTGTCAGAGTGCTCACTCCTGTTCTCTGTTCAATCAGAGAATCCATACCATGAAGAAGTGCGCCACCACCGGTAAGTACAATTCCTCTGTCCACAATATCAGCAGCCAGTTCCGGCGGAGTCTTCTCCAGAACACCATGGACGGTCTCAACAATCTGTCCTGTAGCATCCTTCAACGCCATACGTATCTCTTCAGAAGTAAGTGTCACCGTCTTTGGCAGACCTGTGATCACATTTCGTCCTTTTACTTCCATGGTTCTCGGATTCGATTCCTCAATAGCAGTTCCGATCTGAATCTTAATCTTCTCTGCCATATCTTCTCCGATAAAAAGGCCATGGTTCTTTCTCACATAATTTAAGATAGCCTGATTAAAAGTATCTCCGGCAACCTTTACGGAGGCAGAAACTACAACTCCCGCCAGAGAAATAACCGCAATATCTGATGTTCCTGCTCCAATATCCACAATCAGATTGCCAAATGGCTTCGTCACATCAACTCCGGCTCCGATTGCTGCTGCAATAGGCTCCTCCACCATGTAAACATCCCTGGCTCCGGCCTGATAAGTTGCCTCCTCTACAGCCTTTCTCTCAATCTCTGTAATTCCACTTGGAACACAGATCGTGATCCTTGGCTTACGAAAGGCTCTTCTGCCTATCGCCCTGGATATAAAATATTTCAGCATTTTCTCTGTAACTGTATAATCAACGATCACACCCTGCCTGATTGGACGGATAATCTCCATATCTGAAGTAATACGTCCCTCCATCATACGGGCTTCTTCACCGATTGCTCTTATCTTTTCTGTATTTTTATCATAAACTACGATCGAAGGTTCGTTTAATACGAGTCCTTTTCCCGTAGAATAGGCCAGACTATTTCTGGTTCCCAGGTCAATTCCAATATCACTTGCCGGCATGGAAATCCCCTTTCTTATTTTTTATCTATGATTGCTCTTAATATTCTCAATCTGCTTCCACTACTTGCTCATAACCGAATAACTGCTCCGCAGTTTATTCGATTAAATCGCTTCTATTATATACAACTTCCAGCCAAAAGAAAAGCCCTGCTTAATTTTCCAGATATTTTTTTACATATTTTCCCGTATAGGAAACCGGTGACTGTGCAACTTCTTCCGGAGTTCCCTGTGCTACTACAGTTCCACCCTTGTCTCCACCTTCCGGGCCAATGTCGATAATGTAATCTGCTGTTTTAATCACATCCAGGTTGTGTTCAATAACAACTACCGTATTACCGCCTTCAGATAATCTCTTCAGAATCTCCACCAGTTTATGCACATCCGCAAAATGAAGTCCTGTCGTTGGCTCATCCAGAATATAGATTGTCTTTCCGGTGCTTCGCTTACTCAGTTCCGCAGCAAGTTTGATTCTCTGTGCCTCTCCTCCGGAAAGTTCTGTAGAAGGCTGTCCCAGACGAATATAGGAAAGCCCGACATCGTACAGTGTCTGTATCTTTCTTTTAATAGAAGGAACATTTTCAAAAAATGTCAATGCTTCCTCTACAGTCATATTCAGTACATCATAAATGCTCTTATCTTTGTATTTTACTTCCAGAGTTTCTCTGTTGTATCTCTTACCTTTGCAGACTTCACAAGGCACATACACATCCGGAAGGAAATGCATTTCTATCTTGATGATACCATCGCCGCTGCATGCCTCGCATCTGCCACCCTTTACGTTAAAGCTGAAACGGCCTTTCTTATATCCTTTTGCTTTGGCGTCTGCTGTTGCGGCAAAGAGATCACGAATCTGATCGAACACACCTGTATAAGTCGCAGGGTTTGAACGCGGTGTACGTCCGATCGGCGACTGGTCAATATTGATCACTTTATCCAACTGGTCTACTCCCAGAATATCCTTATGCTTACCCGGAATCACTCTGGCGCGGTTCAGATCTCTTGCCAGATGCTTATACAGGATCTCATTGATAAGTGAACTCTTACCAGATCCTGAAACACCTGTGATACAGGTCATAATCCCCAGTGGGATCTTCACATCAATATTCTTAAGATTATTCTCTGCTGCCCCCTTGATTGTAAGGAAGCCCGTCGGTTTACGTCTCTCCGTTGGTACCGGAATCTTTAACTTTCCGCTCAGGTAAGCTCCTGTGATAGAATTCTCATTCTTCATCAGGTCCTCTGCTGTTCCCATGGCAACCAGTTGTCCACCATGTTCTCCCGCTCCCGGACCGATATCCACAATACAGTCCGCCGCGCGCATGGTATCCTCGTCATGTTCCACAACGATCAGACTGTTTCCAAGATCTCTCAGTTTCATCAGGGAACTTAACAATCTGTCATTATCTCTCTGATGAATACCGATACTTGGCTCATCTAAAATATATGCAACTCCGACCAGACCGGAACCAATCTGCGTAGCCAGGCGGATTCTCTGCGCCTCTCCTCCGGAAAGTGTGCCCGTCGCACGTCCAAGTGAAAGATAATCCAATCCTACGTCTGACAGGAAGCTTACCCTGGCTTTAATTTCTTTCAGAATCTGTTTTCCAATCAGTAACTGCTGGCTGGAAAGCTGCATATCAGCCAGAAAAGCTTTCAGTTTCTCTATAGAAAGATTCGTGATCTCATAAATATTCTTGTCTGCTACAGTTACAGCCAGAGATTCTTTCTTCAGTCGCTGGCCTTTACAGGTTTTACATGGAGTAATGCGCATAAAAGACTCATATTCCTGTTTCATAGTGTCAGAACCAGTCTCTCTGTATCGCTGCTCCACATTTCGGATCAGTCCCGGGAAAGCTACGTCGTAAACGCCCTCTCCGCGCTGGCCTTTATAATAAACCTTAACAGAATGTCCATTCGTTCCATTAATCAGAATATTCTTTATCTTCTCCGGATAATCCTCGAACGGTGTTGCAAGACTGAAATCATACTCTCTGGAAAGCGCATCCAGAATTGCTCTGGAAAAACTTCCCTCACTTGTGCAGGATTGCCATCCCGTCACCACGATTGCACCTTCCAGGATACTCAACGATTTATCCGGGATCATCAGATCAATGTCAAATTCCATCTTATATCCGAGTCCCAGACAGTCCGGGCAGGCGCCAAATGGATTATTGAATGAGAAGCTTCTCGGCTCGATCTCATCTATGCTCACACCACAATCCGGACAGGAAAAGCTCTGGCTGAAATTATGAATATTTCCATCCATGGTATCTACCATGAGAAGCCCATCCGCCAGATCAAGTACTGTCTCGATGGAATCAGAAAGTCTTTTCTCAATTCCTGGTTTCACGATCAGACGATCAACCACGATCTCAATATTGTGTTTGATATTCTTATCCAGACTGATCTCCTCGGAGAGTTCGTACATATTTCCATCAATCTGCACACGGACATAACCACTTCTCTTCGCATGTTCAAGAAGCTTGGCATGAGTTCCCTTGCGACCTCTTACTACAGGAGCCAACAGCTGAATCTTTGTTCTCTCCGGAAAAGACATGATGCTGTCTACCATCTGATCAACTGTCTGTTTCTTAATCTCTCTGCCGCATTTCGGACAGTGTGGGATTCCGACTCTTGCATACAGCAGTCGGAAATAATCATAAATTTCCGTTACAGTTCCTACTGTGGAACGTGGATTGCGGTTGGTAGATTTCTGATCGATTGAAATCGCAGGCGGCAGTCCTTCGATACTCTCCACATCCGGTTTCTCCATCTGTCCAAGGAACTGCCTTGCATAAGAAGACAGTGATTCCATATATCGTCTCTGTCCTTCTGCATAAATCGTATCAAAAGCCAGCGATGACTTTCCTGACCCGCTTAATCCTGTAAGTACTACAAACCTGTCTCTCGGAATATCCACACTTAAATTCTTAAGATTATTAACATTTGCTCCTCTGATTCTGATAAATTGTTTCTTCGTCGTATCCGCAGCCATCGTCTGCCTCCCGTTTCTTCTATATATAAATACATTTTCTCATTGCCAGATCACAATGTAGCTCTCGCAATCTTCATAAGATCAGCTTTTATTGTGTACAATTCTCCAACTGCTTATTGCCTTTCACAAGTCAGTCAGATATTCGCAATCCGCTTTCGCTACTTGCTCATAACCTACTTGATTCAGTTAAATCTGCACTCAGTATAGCGCAGGAACATGTGTTCGTCAAGGCGTTTAAAGTAAAAAATCAGCCATAACAGAATTACTCACATGAATTCCCTCTCTGCTCAGGAATATTCTTCCATCTTTCTCCAGCAGTAGTCCCATAGCTTCATATTTCTTTAGTACATCACCATATACAGTCTCTATCGCACAGCCAAATTTCTGCCTGAAATCAGTTTTCGCAATTCCCTTTGTCATGCGGAGTCCAAGAAACATAAATTCTGCCATTTCATCCTCTCTGGTAAGAACTGGTTCTCTTTCTCTGATCAATTCCGGGGAGGAACTGTTTTCCAGATATTTCCTCATATCTGCCGTATTGGCAAAACGGTCTTTTCCATAAAGAGAAGAGGCCCCAAGGCCGAATCCCAGATAATCCCGCCTGGTCCAGTAACCCACATTATGCCTGCAGTCTCTGCCTTCTTTTGCATAATTGGAAATTTCATACTGTTCATAGCCATATTCTTTCAGAATACGGGAAGTTGCCTCATACATATTGTATTCTGTATCTTCATCAGGCAGATTCAACTGTCGCGAAGCAAAAGGTGTCCCCTCTTCAATGATCAGGCTATATGCAGAGATATGCTCCGGCTTCAGTTCTGCAACTATTCGCAGATTATTGCACCATTTTTCATAAGTCTGGTCCGGAATTGCACTCATAAGGTCAATATTTATATTCTCAAAACCTGCAGTTCTTGCACCTTTACAGGTTTCCAGAAACTGCTCGTAATTATGAATTCTTCCAAGAATTTTCAGCTCCCGGTCATCTGGGGACTGCAAGCCGATACTCAGACGGTTGATGCCAAATGTTCTGTACGCCTGAAGTTTCTTCTGATCTGCAGTTCCCGGATTTACCTCAATCGTAATCTCTGCATCATTTTCTACCAAAAAATTCTTTCTTGTTTTATTCAGAATTTCTCCAATGAATCTCTCATCCAAAACAGAAGGAGTGCCCCCTCCAATAAATATAGAGGATACACTCCTTCCTTTACCTTCCTTTACTGCATCGATTTCCGCAAGCAGAGCCTGTACATATTCTGCCCGTTCTTTCGGACATGACGGACCTGAAAGGAAGTCACAGTAATCGCATTTTTTTACACAAAATGGAATGTGGATGTAGATTTCCATAGAAGAACCCGTTGCGTTCTCTATTTCCATTTTACTCTCCTGCTATCATATATACGCTTCAAACGCCACTATCTCGTGAAGCGTGTTTCCAAGAACGGCGTGAACAGTGTTACTGTTCACGCCGTTCTCAGTAACACGCTTCGCGATGCACAGAATTTATGCTATTCGCATAAATTCGCGCGGTATGTCTCGGGATTTTGGCATTCTCATGCCAAAACACCTCGCGGGATAGTGGCGTGTGAACAGTAACTGAACAGTAACTCTTTTCTTATTCTTCACTATCCACTGCACTGTTATCTTCCGTATTACTATCTGTTGATGCGTCTGTGCCACCGTCTATACTTGTGTCTGTATTTGTATTATTTCCACTGTCCGAAATTTCAGAAGTGGAAACGTCAGTCGTACTCTGGTCTGCCAGATAATTATTTACCATCGTCAGATTCCCATTTGTGATAACAGCTGCTGAAGCCACCTGATCAGGTGCAGGTGTAGGAGTTGCCTCCACCGGCGCTACACTGATCTGAATCACCTGCGAGGATGCTTCATCTACTGTTTTCTCTTTTCCACAGCCAGAAGTCAAAACGCTCAACAATATCATACATAGTATTGCTATTTTCTTCTTATTTATTTTCATAAATATCTCAACTCTCTGTCTATACTCACTAGAGCGTGTTTGAAAAAGGCTTTCCGCAAGATGTATGTCACAATTTGTGGGAGATTTTGTCTGATTGAGGGCGGCGTAGCGGGCTGCGTCAACCGAAAGAAGGCAAAATATACCGCAAAATGGGGCATGCAGATTGCGGGAATGGTTTTTCAAACACACTCTAGCAATCTGTCTGAAAAATTTCCGTATATTGCAGCAGTAATCTCAGATATCGCTCAAAGCAGACATTATCTGCCAGCAGGTATTATTTAATTACCATTCTCAGTAATATCACTTATCATCAAGTTTCAATACGCTCATAAACGCTTTCTGCGGAATCTCCACATTACCTACCTGGCGCATACGTTTCTTGCCTTCCTTCTGTTTCTCCAGAAGTTTCTTCTTACGGGAAATATCACCGCCGTAACACTTGGCAAGTACGTCCTTACGCATAGCTCTTACAGTTTCTCTCGCGATAATCTTGCTTCCAATCGCAGCCTGAATCGGAATTTCAAAGAGCTGACGCGGAATCTCTTCTTTCAGCTTCTCGCACATCTTACGGCCACGTTCGTAAGCAGTATCTGCATGTACGATAAAGGAAAGAGCATCCACTTCTTCTTTATTTACCAGGATATCCAGTTTCACAAGTTCACTGCGCTCATATCCACAGAGTTCATAGTCCAGAGA
Source organism: Blautia sp. HCP3S3_B11 (assembly GCF_052064435.1). NCBI lineage: Bacteria > Bacillati > Bacillota > Clostridia > Lachnospirales > Lachnospiraceae > Blautia > Blautia sp. HCP3S3_B11. The sequence continues at coordinate 94,047 of NZ_JBQHVP010000006.1, read as the reverse complement.
TGCATAACCTCTGGAACGAGATTTCAGCGCATCAAAGAAATCATAGATAATCTCATTTAATGGCATTTTATATTTCAGAAGCGCACGTGTTTCTTCCATATAATCCATTCCCAGATACTGACCTCTTCTCTCCTGGCAAAGATCCATGATTGCTCCGATAAATTCGGTAGTTACCATGATCTCAGCATTTACCATTGGCTCTTCCATATATTCGATTTCTGACGGATCCGGCAGATTGCTTGGATTAGTCAGGTTAATGACTTCGCCGTTTGTCTTGTGAACTTTATAAATAACACCCGGTGCTGTAGTTACAAGGTCGAGATTGTATTCTCTTTCCAGACGTTCCTGGATGATCTCCAGATGGAGAAGTCCAAGGAAACCACAACGGAAACCAAATCCAAGGGCGATTGATGTCTCCGGCTCATAGAAAAGGGAAGCATCATTAAGCTGTAATTTCTCAAGTGCATCTCTCAAGTCACCATATTTCGCACCATCTGCCGGATATAAACCGCAGTATACCATCGGGTTTACTTTCTTATATCCCGGAAGTGCTTCGGCACACGGTCTTTCCTTGTCTGTAACTGTATCACCTACGCGGGTATCGCCGAGGTTCTTGATACTGGCTGTAATATATCCTACCATACCTGCGGTAAGTTCCTCACATGGGATAAACTGTCCTGCGCCAAAATATCCTACTTCTACAACTTCTGTAGTAAATCCGGTAGCCATCATCTGAATCTGAGTGCCCTTTTTTACACGTCCGTCCATCACACGGCAGAACACGATAACTCCTTTATATGCGTCATAAATAGAGTCAAAGATCAGCGCCTTCAGCGGTGCATCTACATCGCCATGTGGTGCAGGGATCTTTGTCACGATCTGCTCAAGAACTTCCTCTACGTTAAGTCCTGTTTTTGCAGAAATTCTCGGTGCATCATGAGCTTCAAGTCCAATAACGTCCTCAATCTCGTTTACTACACGATCCGGCTCTGCACTTGGCAGGTCGATTTTATTGATGACCGGAAGTACATCCAGGTCATGGTCAAGTGCAAGATATACGTTTGCAAGTGTCTGCGCTTCAATTCCCTGTGCAGCATCTACTACCAGAATCGCACCATCGCAGGCTGCGAGGCTTCGGGAAACTTCATAGTTGAAATCGACATGTCCCGGGGTGTCGATAAGGTTGAAGATATATTCTTCGCCATCTTTGGCTTTATAAACAATACGCACTGCCTGAGATTTGATCGTGATTCCACGCTCTCTCTCAAGTTCCATGTTATCAAGTACCTGTGACTGCATTTCACGCTCTGTCAATGTACCAGTCATTTCGATGATTCGGTCGGCAAGAGTTGATTTGCCATGGTCTATATGTGCAATAATACAGAAATTTCTGATTTTGCTCTGATCTATCATTCAGGAATTCCCTCCTAAGTTCTTTTCATAGTTGTTCATTTGCTAATTTTGTATTATAGCATATCTAGAGCAGCTTTGTCATCTACTTGTGAACAGCTTATAAAAACATTTTTTACGTAAATATAAGCCATCCTGATTTGGATATGACTTTTTTTCATCCCTGCAAAACTTTATTCAGAATATCTGCAAATGGTTCCATGGCATTTTTTACTTCCTGAACAGTGTTTGTCTGAGCCCCGGCTTCTAACAAGATGGAACGCGGGCGAAGGTGGAGATTGTAGCGGTAGCCTGCAAGATAGATTCCGCGGTAAAATTCCGGATAGTATTGAGCGGCCTGATATTCTAACTGGAAAGAGAATGCCAGATTTTGCTGTATGTAGGGATTTGGCAGATAGTCCAGAGAACCTTTTTCTATTGTATAGCTCAGACCATTGTAAAACAGAATCTGAGCCGTCGGCTTTCCATTGATTTCCGTCACGAGGTGGCGGTCTTCGGGAACGCCATCTCTGTGAAGGTCAATGATCACCTGTATGTCCGGGTTTTCCTGCAAGTATGGTTCCAGATAATCCCGGGCATAGTCATAGGCTGAACTACGGTCTAATTCACCGGATGCCATGTCAAACTGTTCTTTCAGATGAACTACCTTATAGCCATAATTTTCTGTGAGAAGCTGTGTCAGGTAATCTCCCACACCTACGATCGTATCTGCTTCCTCCCCTTCTCTGGAATCCGCAAATGTTTCCTGCGAATGGCTGTGATAAATAAGGATCTGTGGGGATTCAGTATCTTTGGAGATTTTAAAGTCCTGATTCAGAAAGTCTTCCGCGCTGATCTGTACAGCATCTGCTTCTGTATTAGAATCTACTATATAAAATTGTCCCAGCAGGTAATCATAGTCTGCAAGTTTTGCCGGGGACAGATCAATTACAGGATGAGGAGCTACTGCTGCTATCGTTTCTGTAGTATCGTGGACATCCGGTTCATTGGTGATTACCGGCTCTGGTGATTCTTTTGATTCTGACTTTTTTTCCTGAATGTACGTTTCATCTGCCACATTTTCCTTTGGTATATCTTCTGGTACAGGCGTGGCTTTTGCTGATTTATTTTCTTTGTCTGGCTTCTTATTGTCTGACTTCTTATTCTTTTTTGTTAAAGCATCCGCTTCTTTTTCTGCCTCAGACGGATTCTTCGATTCTTCCGTCATCAAAGAATGGGTTTCTTCCTTAGCTTCCATCTGTTCAGACTTCGCACGTTCGCCCAGATATTTTCCATTTTCTCCTGCGATTTTTTCATAGGTTTCCTGATCTTCGTAGGAATGTACCTGAGTCTTTTTTTCCAGAAAGCGGTACAGGGGCAGATGCCTGTACACATTTTCTCCTGTAAAAAGTGCCCCCGGCAGCATCGCCAGAGTGGCAAAAAAGCACATGCTCAGCACAATGCAGAACGCTTTCTGAAAATTTGTCACATGGATCACCTCTTGAATTATCCTATGACCCGATCTTTTTGTTTATACACTTATTCTCACTCTGATATTTCCTCAAATGCCATATTTAGTCCCTCTGAAATCGTAAAACTTAAATATTTCACCGTCTCATCCACATCTTTGGGCGTTACAAACATCGTATGAAGATGTGGCGCAATCATCTCTTCCAGAAATTCTTTCTGCTCTGTCTCTTCCAGTGTATCCAGCAGATGCGCCATGGAGTCATGGACAATGGTGGCTGCATCTACCACTGTGGGAACTCCGATGCCAATCACTTTCACCTGAAGATTTTCTTCTGTAAGACCTACCCTGTGATTGCCTACTCCTGATCCCGGATTGATGCCCGTATCTGTGATCTGAATGGTTCGATTGAGACGTCTGGTACTTCTGGCCGCCAGCGCATCGATTGCAATCACTACATCCGGTTTCGTTTCTGCCACGATTCCCTGTATGATCTCGGATGTCTCCATTCCTGTCTGTGCCATAACCCCCGGAATAATTCCACTGGTGCGGTGCATCCTCTCCTTTCCGAGACTCTGCAAGCCGTATTCCCGGATCATATGCCGGGTTATATTAAGATTCTCTACCACATGAGGGCCAAGGGAATCTGCAGTGATTGCAGAATTTCCGAGGCCCACTACCAGAATCGACTGCTCCCGCTCCAGATTTATCAGCTTTTGCAGATGTCTGGCAATCTCTGCTGAAATTTCTCTGTGGTAATCCTCATCATGGACAGAAAGCCCCGGTGCTTCTATGGTAATATAATTTCCCTGTGGACGCCTCATCGTCCGGGCGCCGTTTTCTGTAGTGATTTTTACTACAGTCGTGCGGATATCTTTTTCTTCATTATAATCTTCTGTGACTTCCACACCGCGTACTTCTACATTTTCCTCAGTAAATCGTTCCGTTGCTTCAAGTGCCAGATCTGTTCTTATTCCGTGATTTCCAAGCATTCCTCTTTCCTCCCTTATCTTCGTCATCCATTCTGTATTATAGCTTTACTATCAGACAGATATTTGCCATTCTCTTCCATTCCCACTTATAGCAATTCCAGAAAATACTGTAAATAATCCAGCGCATCAAAATGTGAAGTCCTGCATCATCAAAAACCTCGTTACGGTTCACTCCGTTCTAATAGCAAAACCTCTTACTTTCTATCTATTTTTAGCTTTTTTTATAGAAATATGTATTGACAAGAAAGAATATTTGGGGTAGTATATATAAGCATGTTCATAGAAGCGCCCGTGTCTGTTTCTATGACAGGAGTATAATAATTTTTTATTGAATTAAATTGGAGGTGTACGAATTGGCTAATATTAAATCTGCTAAGAAAAGAATTTTAGTAAACAGAACAAAAGCAGCTAGAAACAAATCTATCAAATCCGCAGTTAAGACTTCTATCAAGAAAGTTGAAGCAGCAGTAGCAAGCAAAGATAAAGCAGCTGCAGAAGTAGCATTAAAAGATGCTGTTTCCACAATCAGCAAAGCTACATCTAAAGGTGTTTATCATAAAAACAACTGTGCAAGAAAAGTTGCTCGTTTAGCTAAAGCTGTTAACAGCATTGACTAATCATATATTTGAATTTTTAATTATAAGCTTATAATTAAAAGGACAGCCATCACCGTCATGTGGCTGTCTTTTTTGTTTGTCTTTTTTAATTTGAAGTACTTACTTTACTGCTATATTTAATAATCAGAAGCTCAACACTCAGTTTATCTTCCAGTCGTCCTGTCTTTACCGATTCCTCAGCATCCACAAAATCCTCTACCGCCTGTTCCAGTTCAGATATGGTATACGCCCTGGCGCATGTTGAGATATTTCGCACAACAAAGCTGGGTACCCCCAGCTTCGAAGCAATTTCTGTCTGGGCAAGTCCTGCTGCCGCAAACTGTTTTGCCTGAAGTAACTGACGGTACTGTTTTGCAAGCAAAAACAGGATTCTCATTGGCGGCTCTTTCAACGTCAGCAAATCATAATAAAGATCCAACGCACGCTTCTGATTCTTCTCGGTTACAGCGCGTACCATATCAAAAATTCTGTTCGTTGTCTGAGTAGTGCAGATTTCCTCGATATCTTCTGCTGTTACTATGTCTCGTCCTTCAGTATAACTGATCAGCTTCTCTAACTCCATTCTGAGATTTCCCATGTCTGTTCCTGTCTTGGTGAGAAAAAGTTCCATATCTCTCTGTGTGATCTTCTTTCCTGCTTTTCCAAGTAGTCCTGCCGCCCAGCGCATCAGTGTTTTCTCATCCTGTCTGGCAAATTCTGCGATCGTTCCGCACGCCTTTACAGCTTTATACATACGATTTCGCTTATCTACTTCAGATTCTGCAAAAACCAGACACAGGTAGTCTGGCAGCTCCTTCATATAATCCGCCAGTTCCTCGCATTTATTCTTAAAAAATCCCGTATCTTCCAGCAGGATCACTCTGCGGTCCGCAAAAAACGGCATGGTTTCGCAAAGATCGATCAGCTGTTTGATGTCAACACCTTTTCCCTCATAATGACTGAAATTCATGGTATCCCCATCCGCATTTAATGCCTTTATGAGATTCTGTTTATATTGCTGCTTCAGATATGCCTCTTCTCCATAGAGCAGATACGCCTGTTTGAAATTTCCTGATTTAATGTCTGCCTGTATATTTTTCAATTCTCTACTCCTGATCTTATTTTATGTTACTGCTCATTCCACGCTTACAAGATGGTGATATATAAACAATAGACTATTCTATTCCTCTTACAGAAAATAATTATGTTAGTAAGTACTATTATATCATTTTTCTATCATGATGATAACAAAAATGATGACAAAGTGATATCACTCTGCCACCATATAATTGTACCAATTTTCTCTTCTAATGACCAGTAGAATTTTATATATATATCAGCCGCCCAGCTCCACCATTCTGTGAATGCATCTTCCGGCGCCTTCCATGACATTCTGTGGCAGGAAAATTTCTTCGCCGCCTCTGCCCTTCAGACAGTTATAAATATCCATCAGAGTGGTCACTTTCATATTCATGCAGGTAAGTTGTACCGTAACCGGATAGAATTTCTTATCCGGACAGGCGAACTGGAGATGTTCTACAATACTATTCTCTGTTCCGATAATAAATTCTTTATGTTCTGACTTTTTGGCAAATTCCATAATTCCCGTTGTTGAGCCTACGAAATCCGCCTGTTCTACTACTTCCTGGCGGCATTCCGGATGTACCAGGAAAAGTGCGTCCGGATGAGCTGCACGGGCTTTTTCCACGTCTTTTGCACTCACTACGATATGTCTCGGACAGCCACCTCTGTAAAATGCAAATGTTTTCTCCGGAAGTTTCTCTGCTACATAATGTCCCAGATTAGGATCCGGGATAAATAAGATTTTATCCTGCTCCAGTTTTTGGCAGATTTCAACTGCTGAAGAGGAGGTTACACATACATCACATTCTGTTTTAAGTTCTGAAGTTGTATTGATATAGGCAACTACTGCATAATCCGGATACTGCGCTTTTAGTTCGCGCAGTCCTTCCAGATCAAGCTGCTCTGCCATCGGGCAGCCTGCTACAGGATTTGCCAGCCATACTCTCTTATCCGGGCTTAAAATCTTACATGTTTCTGCCATAAAACGGACACCACACATAATCACACCGCTGCAGTCTCTTTTGGAAGCCTGTACGCTCAATCCATAAGAATCTCCTGTATAATCTGCAACTTCCAGAATCTCCTGACCCTGGTATGCATGCGCAAGAATGCAAACGTCCTGTTCTTTTTTCATCCGCAGGATTTCCTGCTGAATTTCTGCTATTGTCATTTTTTTATTTCCTTTACTGTACTCAATTTTCCACTACTTATTGCTCTTCACATCTTCACAATCAGGTCAGGAAACTTATTTCTGGTCAATCGGATATCTGAATTTCTCTGCAAATGCCTGTCCACTATTCCTGGTTTTCCACTTCCCATGGCTGGAGTGGTGCAAGAAATCCTGCCTTTTCCAGCTGTTCTCCGATCAGGTCAAGTCTTTCCTGGCTGGCAGCCTCTACCAGATGATAATGATATCCGGAAGTTGCACTGCTTAACACAGTAGAATGGCTGCTGTTGATTGCCTGGACAAATTCATTTACATCCTGTCTGGATCGAATGTCCATTTCCGCACTGACACGCCCATAAACTCTGTGGCTGATACTGATATTTTTTACACGGCCTCCGCAGTCTACGATCAGATTCAGTTCCTCCGCTGCCTGTTCCTGTCCATGGCGGACTTTAAATTCTCTGGTACATGCGCTGTCTTTATCCTGCTGCAATACATACCCTTTTGTAGTAGACAGAATTCCTGGTGCAGAGGCCCTGATTACAGCCATATCCTGCACGATTACCTGTCGGCTCACGCCAAACTGTGCCGCCAGCGCTCTGGCCGCCACCGGTTTCTCTGCCTGATGAAGGAGTTTTAAAATTTCAGTTCTTCTCTGCGCAGTATTCATATCTTTATTCCTCTACCGCATGAAGATTTTTCATTGAAATATCCAGAATCGGTGCGGAATGTGTAAGTGCTCCACTGGAGACAAAATCAACACCGGTTTCCAGAATTTTAGCAATATTTTTTTTTGTAATATTTCCGGAGCATTCTGTCTGTGCACGGCCTGCAATGAAGTCTACTGCCTCTTTCATCATTTCCGGTGTCATGTTATCCAGCATAATGATGTCTGCCCCCGCCTCTACTGCTTCCTCTACCTGTTCCATCGTCTCTACTTCCACTTCGATCTTGCGGACAAATGGTGCATATTCCTTTGCCATCGCTATTGCTTTTGCCACGCTTCCGGCTGCACCGATATGGTTATCTTTCAGAAGTACACCATCTGAAAGGTTATATCTGTGATTGCACCCGCCGCCTACACGCACTGCATATTTTTCAAAAACACGACAGTTTGGTGTGGTCTTTCTGGTATCCAGAAGTGTCACCTTACTTCCTTCAAGGAGCTTTGCGACCTGATTCGTGTAGGTGGCAATTCCACTCATTCTCTGCAGATAATTCAGCGCAACTCTTTCTCCGGAGAGAAGAACGCGGATATCTCCGGTTACTGTTGCAAGAAGCTCTCCCTTCTTTACACTATCTCCGTCTTTGACGTTAAAGCTGATCTCAGTCTTCTCATCCAGAATCTGGAATACTCTTGCGTATACATCCAGTCCGGCAATAATTCCATCTTCCTTTGCCAGAAGTTCTACACTTCCTTTAACTGCGCTGCGCATAACTGCATTTGTGGAAACATCCTCGCTTGTAATGTCCTCCTGAAGTGCCATACGGATCAGTTTATCTGCCTGCATTTTCATCGTAATATTATTCATGACTCTTTTTCATCCTTTCAATTTCGTTTAATACTGCCTTATGATAGCCTTCCAGCAATTCTTCCCTGTTTTCGTACATTTTCATATCGACTGCATCTGCTTTTATATATTCAGGTGCCTGTCCAAATATCATATCATCTGCGGCCTTTCTTGCAAAGACCAAAGATTCCAGCAGAGAGTTGCTTGCCAGACGGTTCCTTCCATGGACTCCATTACAACTTGTTTCTCCACAGGCATAAAGCCCCTTCATAGATGTCTTGCTTCCCAGATTAACTTTAATTCCGCCCATAAAATAATGCTGTGCCGGAACAACCGGGATTGGCTCTTTTCTTGGATCAAATCCTTCTTCCACGCACTGTTCATAAATATGAGGGAAATGCTCCATGATCGTCTTTTCTCCGAGCGGACGCATATCTTCCCACACAAATTCTGTTCCGTCTTTCTCCATCTGCGAAAAAATTTTCTGACTCAGCAGATCTCTTGGCTGTAATTCATTAGTAAAACGCTGTCCGTTTTTATCATACAATAATGCGCCTTCTCCCCTGACGGACTCAGAAACCAGAAATCGTCGTCCCGGTTTGTGAGAATAGAGGGTTGTCGGATGAATCTGTATGTAATCCAGATTTTCCATTTCCACGTGGTGCTTCATGGCAATTCCAATGCCATCTCCTGCTATATGGGAAAAGTTAGTCGAATTTTTGAAAAGCCCTCCGATTCCTCCACAGGCGAGAACCACATACGGAGAATAAACAGCAAATGCCTGCTCCTCCTGATTCATAACGATAATTCCGCAAACTGTATTGTCTTTGGAAATCAAGTCTACCATCGTCATATATTCACAGATTTCTATATTTTCTTTCGTCTTCGCAACATTCAGAAGTGACTGTGTAATTTCTTTTCCCGTGATATCTTCATGGAAAAGGATTCTTGGCTGGGAATGTGCACCCTCTCTGGTAAATGCCAGGTTTCCCAGTCCATCTCTTGCAAAATCTACATGATAACGCAGCAGATCTCTGATAATATCATTGGAACTGCGAATCATCAGATCAACCGCTCTTTTATCATTTTCATAGTGCCCGGCACGCATGGTATCTTCAAAATAATTTTCATAATCATCTTCTCCACGCAGCATGCAGATTCCGCCCTGCGCCAGAAAAGAATCTGACTGATCAGCTTCCTGTTTGGTGATCAGAAGAATTTTCATTTTTTCCGGGAGATTCAGCGCACAGTACAGACCTGCCGCTCCGGTTCCTACAATAATGGCATCATAATGTTCTTTCATTTCTTTTTTTCCTCGCACCGGTATCATACCGGATTTTCTTTTTTGTCTGTGCCATTATACTACCTGACCATTTATGTGTCAAGACACCTAAATATATCACTGTAAATCACCAATCTTTACGTTACTGTGCACACGCTACTATCCCACGAAGTGCGCAGTAACTTTTTACAAAGGTATGTTCTCTCTTCCTATATATCGTAACTGCACCCACATCCTTCGTAATCAGCACCTTACTTCCGCTGTTTTCCAGGCGCTTCAGCGTATCCGGCGAGGGATGACCATATGTGTTTGTCGCAGAACAGGAAATAACGGATAATTCCGGTTTTACAACACTAAGAAATTCTTCTCCTGTGGAATATTTCGAACCATGATGTGCCACTTTCAGAAAATCCACATCCTCCAGAACTCCCTTCTGCAATAATTTGTCTTCCGTATCCTTTCCGATATCTCCTGTAAAAACTCCTTTGAACGCTCCGTTTGTCATTTCAATCACCATGGCATCCTCATTCACTTCTTTTCCGGTCGCTCCTGCCTCCGGCCATAATACTTTCAAGGTAGTCTCTCCGTATCTGACTCTATCTCCGGCATTTACATAAATCACCCGTGTCCCTGCTGCCTTTGCTAATTCTGTCAACTCCTGAAAGTTTTTATTATCCTGAACCTCATCCCAGTCCGGCAGAATCAGATTTTCCACACGTATAATCGTCAGGCCTTTGCTTATATAGTCCAGAATTTCCCTTACGCCACTAATATGATCCTCATCCGTATGAGAAATATAAATTCCATCCAGTCTGGAAATCCCTCTGCTTTTCAGGTACGGAATTAACTGATATTGTCCCAGACTGCTTTTATTCGTACTTCCGCCATCAATCAGAATATTCCACCGGTTCTCCATTTCTATCACAATTCCATCTCCCTGCCCAACATCCAGACAGGCAATTCGAAAATCCTCTTTCGGTTTATATCCGATCAGAAGAATCCCCAGGCATCCCATACCTGCACATAGACATCTGAATTTCCAGATTCCTTTTCTTTTTTTCATCACCGCCGTTTTATTTTCTTTGTATTTTTTCTCCGAAATCCGATACATCCACACTGCACCCGCCAGAATCAGATAATAATCCACAATCTGCCACGTTTCAGGCTTTCCGCCAACCCAGGTGCAAAATGGCAGTTTTCCGATTATAATAACCAGTACCTCATAAATCTTCAAAATGGTTCTTCCCGGAATAGCCACCACAAACGCACCTTTTATACTGATCAACCCCAAAAGTGCGTCTGCCGTTCCACTTCCCAATACAACTCCCACCGTAGGCAGTACCAGAAGATTCAGGAAAATCCCCATCACCGACACTTCTCCATAAAACCACAAAACAATCGGAAGTGTAGTAAACTGTACCACTCCTGATGCCAGAAAAGACCATAGTATCTTCTTTCCTGCGTTATCCTCTTTCTCCAAATTTCCCAATGCTTCCTGAATCACCGGCCACACGCATCCGATTCCGATCACTGACCCAAAGGACAGCCAGAATCCTCCATCCAGCAGATAAGCAGGGTTCTCCACCAGAATCAGAATTGCTGCCACTGCCATCCCCGTAGGCATATCATAAATCCGCCCCGCAATCTTTGCCCCTACAGAAAGCAAAAACATACAAACTGCGCGCATCGTGGAAACGCCTCCGCCGGTCATCATTCCGTATTGCAACATGATTATCAGTGCCAGTAAACCGGCAGGCCAGATACCAAACCCTGCTTTTTTCAGCATATTATACAGCCCCATTCCGAGCAGGCTGATATGCAGACCCGAAATCGCCAGAATATGTATAATTCCTGCCATCTGATAACGCATTTTCAATTCCGGATCCAGATTACTCTTATCTCCAAGCACGATTGCTTCAAATGCTCCTGCCTCAGCTCCACAGGTTTTCTCCAGAATTTCTGCAAATCTCTGGCGCATATTAATCAGAAACTGTCCATATGCCGAATGATTCTGCGACTGTTTTTTTATTTTTCCTTTTTTCATCACATAATAAATATGTTGACAGGCATAATACTGTTTACTGTCAAATTCACCCGGATTTCGTGGACCTTCTATCTCTTCCAGCTTTCCAGACACAAAAACAAGACTTCCTGCCAGAAGTTTATTGTGATTGTCCTTTTTGTCCGTATTATACTTTTTTTGTTGTAAATAAACCTTTACATTATCAATGGAAACTTTTTCAGAATTGTAAATAAGATAAGTATTTTTCAGATATACAGATTGTGTTTCTTCATTCTCCTGACACCTGACCACCTCCCCGCAGATGGTGGATTCCGGGTGCTTATTGATCCATGTCTGCACAGACTCTGGCAGTGGATTTCCCCGTATCAGGGAAAATCCCAGCCAGTCTGTCACACACAGAAAAACAACCAGAAGCAGGCACAGGATACACACCGGGCGTCTCCTCACTCTTGCACCTCTTCTCTTATATTGTTGCTTCGCAACCATTCAGTATACTCACAGTTACAAATCAGAAAGCATTGCGAAGTTGAACTTCTATTTCTTATTCTTTAATGACCAACTTGTCATTTCGTTCATAGAAACGATACAGCGCCATTTTCTCACCAAAGGTATCCAGCTTATCCGTCGTACCAACGGTAATCTGCACTTTGTCTGCCTCAACCGCATCCAGCAGAGAGTTTACTACAGAATACACCGGTATATTTTCCGACACATCTAATGCATAAGAGGAAAATACCCTGTCAAATGCTACATAACAGATTCTGTCTGCTATCGTTACATCCAACACCTCGGTGTTCTCCGGAATCGTCGGGTAATGCCCTTTCTCCAGTGGTCCTTTCATAAGCTGCTCCAGGACGATCCTTTCCTTTGGAATACTACGTTTATACCGCACTGTCCTCTGCTCTTTTACCAGTTTCTGACCTTCTTTGTCCGTAAAATAGAGAGTAAATGTATTGCTACAGTAGGCATCCGGCTCACTTCCCGTAAACTCGGCAAAAGTATCTGCTGTCATATTTCCCACTGCCTGGCCTCTGGAATCTGTCAGGTCTTCATTCTCTATCGTAAACTTCACAGAGCTGATTCCCGGAACCTGCAGGAAAGTTTTGACAACCCCCGCGCGCACAAGCAGTTCTCTTGCACGACTCATATCACTGTACTGACTGTTAAAGTTCACAACCAGTACATCTCCTTCAATACTGTAATTCATCTGCACGCCCTCTGGCAAAAGACCTATTCCATCCGCCGAGTCAGCTTCCTGACTGTTCATCCGCTGCATCATATCTTTCAGCATATACTCCGCAGTTGTCTCCTCTGGAAAATAAGATTCTTTCTGAAGCTGTGTTTCGTCAGCACTGATATCATACAGATAATATACGCTTTTTTGTTTATTTGGATCTTCATGCACCTCTATTGAGCATCCTGCCAATAGGAGGCTCAATATCAACATGGATATGATCATTGTAATTTTTTTTCTCACAACGGCACCTCCTATGACGGTATATATGACAGAGGAATGCGGACTGAGAATGTAGTTCCCTCACCCTCTTTGCTGAATACTTTGATTGCTCCATGGTGCATTGCAATAGAACTTTTGGTGATTGCCAGTCCAAGACCGGTTCCTCCGATCTCTTTCGAATGCGATTTGTCCACACGATAGAAACGTTCAAAGATTCTCTCTATACTGTCCTCCGGAATTCCCATGCCGGAGTCTGCCACTGTTACATAAAAATACTTATGATCCGCATCCAGCGATACACGTACCCAGCCATCATCCACATTATATTTAATGCCATTCTCCACCAGGTTACTAATCGCCAGAGTAAATTTGACCTCATCCACATCTGCCTCTACAGGTCGGAAACAATCCAGAATCAGGTCAATATTCCGCTTATCTGCAATCGGACGCAGACGCTTAAGGATATCCTCAAGAAGCTGATTGATATCCATATGCGTGATATTCACATCCGCAGCTTTCTTGTCCATTTTTACAAGAGAAAGTAAGTCAGTGATAATCTTATTTTCCCTGTCGATCTCGGCAGTGATATCACCCATAAATTCCTGATAAAGTTCCTCCGGAATTCCCTGCTGCCCTACCAGCGAATCTGCCAGGACTTTCATGGATGTCAGCGGTGTTTTCAGCTCATGAGACACATTTGATACAAACTCCTGTCTGGATTCATCCAGAATTCTCATGCGGTTAACCATCTTATTAAAAGCATCTGTGATCAGTTCTGTCTCTGTATAGTCAGGAACACTGATTTCTTCATCCAGCACTCCATCCGTCAGATCCTCGATAGATTTCGTTACTCTGGCTAGTGGTTTTACAAGGATCGTCGATAACAGCCATGCCAGAAATCCTGCAAGAACAATAATGATTCCAATCAGCATAACGCCTCTCTGTTCCAGTTCCGCAAGTGTCTCTGCGATATCAATCGCCGAAACAGTTACAAGCATAACTCCCTGAAACTGCTGAACATCCGGACTCTGGACAGGCACAGCCAGTTCCAGCACTTTATTCTTTGCATCATAATTGCTTGAACTTCCATCCTTCAGACATGATACAGCTAAAGAACTCAGAAGTGTCTTTCCCTCTTCTGTGTGGAACGTATCGCTCACTATCTTAAAATCTCTGTCAGCCAGCAGAACACGTCCATTATACACATTGGAAAACAGCTCCAGCTTGCTGTTTATAGTCTCTGAGTCTGTATCATTGAGATAATTCTCTTTGATGATCAGATTGCACAGGATATCACACTGGTCGCTTACTCTCTCAAAAAGCATTGAAACCGCCCGGTCCTGATAGTTATGGAGTATTGTATAAGTCACAATAACACCTGGCACAATTCCCAGAATGATCAAGATAATCAGAATACGAAAACGCAGACTTCTGAAAAAATTGTTTCTCTTTTTCATCTTTTCAACTCCGTTCTCTTTTTGTATGCACTTTTGCCCATACATTCTTTATCCGCAGAACACATTTTTGTTTCCCGAATCGATATCATCTTATCACATAAGAAAAAGCTTTTCTACCATAAATTTTCTATCATAAACCCAAATCATAAGCTAATCGTTTTTATCTGACATATAAATTTTTCCTTAACCTGAACCCTTTTATTTCTGTCCAAAATGTTTTTCAACTGTCTCTTTATAAATTTCCGGAGCATTAATATTAGAAAAATACCAGTCTTCTGCCTGGCTTTCATAGCATTCATATCCAGTTTTTCTCAGGAAAGCAAATACAGAACCCTTTCTAAGAGTGATTTCCTCCAGCATCGAATCCGCCAGGTCTGTCCTGTAAATTCCCATCAATGGCTCCTCATGACCGCTATGTCTCAGAATTACAGCATCTGACTTTGCTCTATTCACAGTACTAATCAATGCAGACAACTCCTGCACCGGAACCAACGGAACATCTACACCAAGCACCAGACAATATGGGTTCTCCGCCCTGCGCAGGCATGCTTCCAGACCTCCAAGTGGTCCTTTTCCCGGAATGCGGTCTGTCACAACCGGATATTTATATTTCTTTTCTCCATGATAACCAGACAAAATAATATCACTGATTCCAAGCTTTTCTCCTTTTTCTATCTGCATTTCAAGAAACGTCTTTCCATCTATCATAAGATCTGATTTATCACGTCCCATACGGCGGCTTGCACCACCGGCAAGAATTATCATAGATATTCTGTGCATTATTAACTCCCTCTGCCTGTGTAAATCATCCGCCAATCTGCGACATTCCGCGAATCTCATCCTGCTCTGTCTTTGCTTCGTAAAAATTATGGCTGACCGGTTTATTCCAGATCACCTGATAAATTGCTTCTTTCAGTTCCGAATCCATGCAGCCGCCGCGCATAAGCCCCCGCAGGTCTGTACCTTTCTGATACTGGAGGCATCCTTTCATGAATCCTTCGGATGTAAGACGTACTCGGTTGCACTGACTGCAGAATTTGTGAGTCATGGCACTGATAAATCCGATTTTCCCCTTAAATCCTGCAATTTCATAGTAATGGCATGGGCCGTTTCCATAGCGTTCTTTTACCGCATGCATCGGTCCATATGCTTCTTCCAGTACTGTTTTGATGGATTCCTCGTCTTGAAATGGAAATTGTTTTCCATATCCGATTGGCATCATCTCGATAAAGCGCACATGGATTGGATATTTCTGCGCCAGTCCTGCAATCCCGATGAAGTTTTCTTTTTCCTTGATCACCGGAACGCTGTTGATCTTCAGGGAAAGTCCCGGATGTGCAAGTGCTGCTTCGATTCCCTCAAATACCTTTTCCAGTCCGTCACGTCTCGCTACTTTTTTGAACAGTTTCGGATCCAAAGTATCCAGACTGATATTAATGGCGTCAATTCCTGCATCCAGTAATGCATCCAGCTGCTCGGCGAGCAGGATTCCATTTGTTGTTAATGTCACTTTCTCAATTCCCGGGATCGCCTTAATCTGTTTTGCAAGACTTGCACAGCCCTTACGAACAAGAGGCTCACCGCCTGTCAGTTTAATCTTACGGATTCCCAGATCTGCTGCGCACCTGCAGATGCGGAGAATCTCATCGTATGTGAGGATTTCTGCATGAGAAAGGGATTTTACGCCTTCTTCCGGCATACAGTAAATGCATCTCAGATTACATCTGTCTGTCAGGGAAATCCTTAAATAATCTATTTCTCTTCCATATTTGTCTATCATCGGCTCTACCTGCCTTTTACTTTCTAATAATTGATTTTCCTGTTACCGGATACGGGTGAACCGCAACCTTTGTAACCTTTTCTTCTGTTATTCGCCGTCAAAATCACAGGCAATATTTTCTCTCATAATCGTTTGACACTCCATACTCCGCAGTCTATACTTAATGTATCAAGATTATTAAAATCCTTACCGGACGAAAGGAACTGTCCTATGAAAATCAACGAACAATACCACAACCTGAATCTGCTCGAGAATGTTACCTATGAGTTTCTGGGTCGTGACGGAGAAACTCATGAAGAAACGGAACCAATCCTTGTGGAACACATGATGGATGTATATGTAAATGAACGTCTGACCATGAAACTGGTCTGTATCCCACAACATCTGGCTGAACTGGTTCTGGGGCGTCTTTTTACTGAAGGAATCATCTCTTCTGCTGATGACGTTGACCAGATCTACATCTGTGAATTCGGCAAACGTGCCCGCGTGATCCTGAATAAAAATAAATCCGGGCAGTCTCATGAGGAAAATGAAGATTATGTTGCTCCTACTCCGACCTGCTGCACCGGAAATCGTGTTCTTAATGATTATTTTATCACAGATCAGCCAATGACGCCAGTTACACCTGTCCCATGGAAAAAACAGTGGATCTTTGACCTTGCAGACTGTTTCGCCAATGGTACCCCGCTTCACAGCCAGACCTGGGCAACTCACAGCTGTTTTCTTGCCTGTGACGGAGAACTGCTCTTTCAGTGCGAAGATATCGGACGTCATAATGCTCTGGATAAGGCCATCGGTTATGCCCTGCGCCATAATATTGACCTGAAGAAATGCGTGGTTTATTCCAGTGGACGTATCCCTACAGATATGGCGATCAAGGCAATCCGCGCCGGAATACCGGTTCTGGCAAGCAAGGCATCCCCTTCCGCCGAGGCAGTTGCCATGGCCAAAGAATACCACCTTACCCTTATCTGTGCCGCGCGACGTGACCGTATGAAACTCTTTACCGGAAATAATCCGACAGAATAAATTCTGCAATACACTCTGCATTGTCCAGTTCAAAGAATGGAACATTTTCCAGTACAGACAGTGCATCTCTTTCCTCTGCATCCAGGTTTGTGGCGATCGCCATCAGTTTTTCCGGATTGCAGACACTTTCTGCCGAATTTCCCTTACGGATAATTTCAATTTTCGGATAAGTACTGTATTTAAATCCTTCCAGTAAGATCAGATCTGCCTCCGGAAAAAATTCTGCCAGCTCTTTTTCGGAAATCTGCGGCTGCTGTTTTACCAGCATATATTTGCCTGCTGAAAAAACTGCTGTGCCGTAGGCTCCGGACTGAAGCTGACAGTATGTATCCGTTCCCGGTACGT
The DNA here is from genome assembly GCF_052064435.1 of Blautia sp. HCP3S3_B11. Classification (NCBI taxonomy): domain Bacteria; kingdom Bacillati; phylum Bacillota; class Clostridia; order Lachnospirales; family Lachnospiraceae; genus Blautia; species Blautia sp. HCP3S3_B11. The sequence continues at coordinate 76,468 of NZ_JBQHVP010000006.1, read as the reverse complement.
CCGGCACGAAATCATGTCCGTCATGCTTCAGCACCGCCACTTTAAGGCCCTTGTCTTTAAAAATCTCCAAAAGCCTGCAGATCAGAGTTGTTTTCCCTGAATTCTTTACACCGCTGATTGCAAATATTCTTTTTCTTTCCACCTGTATGCTGCTCCTCTCAAAGCAAAATCGCGCCCACTTTATCCCCTGCGTTCAGGCTTCTGCTTTCCTGATTTTCCATGGTTTTTGTATCAATCAGGCAATTGCAGCCGGCCATGGAACTGAGGACTCCGTTAGAGTGAAGACCATTGGGAAGATGAAATTTTCCATTTTCCAGATATGCCCGGATAAAGCGGCGGCCCTTGATTCCTTTTTCAAAGTTATCAGCCATAATGCCATTTACTTCTTTCAGACCGATTGATGGATCCTGCATCATTTTTTCCAGTGCAGGACGAATCAAAAGTTCTATGCTGACTGCAACACCAAAAGGATTTCCGGAGAGACTGATGATCGGAATCTCTCTTTCTGAAGCGCAATGATCTGTTGCAGTTATATCGGAAGTCTTTTTATATGCAGAAAACAGTGTAGGCATTCCCGGTTTCATCTTTACCCTCCAGAAAATCCGCTCTGCCCCCATCAGTCTCAGGGACTCATGCATAATGTCCTTCTTGCCTACAGATACACCTCCCGTAGTGATGATCATATCTGCCGCTTTTGCTGCTTCTTTTAATTTCTCAGACATAACCGTCGGATCATCTTTGACTGCTTCCATATGGAAAGATTCAATTCCCAGTTCACGCAGTCTGGCAGACAGCATGGTCATATTGCTGTTGTAAATTTTTCCTTCCGGCAATGGAATTCCCGGTTCTACCACCTCATCTCCTGTAGTCAGAAGCACAATTCTCGGCTGACGGTAAACCGGCACTTTCGCCACTCCCATTCCGGCCAGAATTGCTGCCTCCACATATCCGATATGTGTTCCTTTTTTCAGAAGTGTAGTTCCTTTTTTGAAATCCTCTCCTGAGAAGCAATAATTACTCCATCGCTTCTGTTCACTGTAAACTTCTACCGTATCTTCTCCATAATCGGTATCCTCCTGATAAATACAGCAGTTGCAGCCATTGGGTATTGCAGCCCCTGTCATAATGCGCACTGCCTGTCCCTGCTGGATTTCTCTTTCCGAATACTGTCCGGCATCAATCTCTTCCATGACTTTCAGCCTCACCGGATGCTCTTTAGTGGCACCTGCAAGGTCCTCTGCCTTACACGCATAGCCATCTACCGGAGAGCGGTCAAAAGGAGGATTGTCAAACCCTGCCACCATATCCTGCGCCAGGACTCTTCCCCCTGCTTTATTCAGTTCTGTTTCTTCTGTCTCGTTTATTACAGGCGTATGCTGCAGAATCTGTTCCACTGCCTGTTCTACACTGATTCCCTCCACGCACTAATTCCTCCTCTTGTATATTACATTTTTTATAGTCTTTTCAATACCTTTATAACCACCGGGTCAATTGACGGATATATTAGTTTTACCCTTTGAACTCTATAGCAATTTCAGAGAATAATATCACTAAGGCACTCCATTAATATAAATCAGATTGTCTTCAGTATTTTGGAAATTGCTATAACATCATAATATTCAGCCCACTGCTGAAGAATTACATATTTTTCATCTCTGTTGGAGGATGATTTCTCCTTCTCTCAGCCTCCCTGCCTCCAGAATCTGACAGAATACAAACCAGGGTTCCATGGGCGTGCATACCTTTTCTCCCTTATAGGCATCTGATGCAGGACCGCCCGCACCGATCCTGACTGCTTCCAGAAGTACATCTCCACAACGAAATCTGTTCCCCTCCGCAATACTGTTCCAGTTAATCCCTTCCACAAGGAGATTTTCTCCAAATCTGCCATATCTGAATTCTTCTTCGGACTGTTCGAAATATTCTTTTACCTTCTCATAAGGAAGAAGACTGACCTGCTTTCTTCCGCCCATTCCATAATGCACATCTCCCACAAGTCCCTGCAGATCAGCTTCGCATTCATGAATATTCTGCGAGCAGGTCTTGCGTTCCTTACTGATGCATACACATAATATCTTCGCCATTTTCTGTCTCATCCTTCCTGATGTCTCTTTATAAAACCACGTACTGCTGTTTTTCCTGCTTTCTCAGATCGCCCAGAATGCAATATTCACATTCTTTCCTGCATTCTGCAGATGCTCCACAAGTTCTTCTGCTGCCTGTTCTTTCCTTTTTTCTGTGATTCCCAGTTCCACGTTACTCTTATTGATAGCACCACCGAAGTAGAAATTAATATCCGTTGCCTGCTCAAACAGCATCACACCAAGCAATGCTGCCGCATCCTTTTTTCGTTTCAGCCTGTTAAAGGACAGCCTGTCCTCCATCCATTCTTCACAATATTCAAGCAAATGCTCAATCGTAAGAAATCCCTCTGTCACCAGCTCTGTACCTTCCAGCTTATAATAGGCAGGAACGTCTCCGCAGGCAGTTTCACTAAGAGAGATCAGCTCTTTATCCAGATACCTGGCAGCACACTGTGCAGTAGTTCCGCCGCAGATTACATGATATCCCTCTGAATCGAAAAAGGACTTCAGATATCGCTCATCATGCTCCTCCTTACTTGGCGGACCGATCATAAGGTTTACCACCTGTTTATGCCGTATCCGCAGAACAATGGCTGTAATATCATCATCCGTTTCATTCAGATTCAGATCCAGGCTGGCCTCTGCCAGATAGCCTGCCATCTCCTGTGCGCTCATCCCTTTATGGTACTTTGCCCTGCAGAAAGCCATTACATCATCTCTTCCCCAGCCGCCATTGGTAGTTTTTCCCATTCCTGCATTGGTGACACCGTCGGACATAATGATCAGCATATCCTCATCTTTCAATTTAAAACAGCTTTTATGGATTTCCTTCTCTTCGATCATACTTGTCTCCACCGGATAATCGAAGAGCCTGCCATCCCGGATCAGAATTGCATCCGGATTATCAAACTGATAAAGGCTTACCTGTTTCCCCTGAAAATTCAGTACTGTAAAGGTGGCATATGCCAGATTTCTCACACTGCACACAGGAAGCGTTTTTGCCACTGCACGCACTGCCTCATCCAGTTCCACCTGATTAATGATCATGGTACTGAGCATCGTAGCCGTCAGCGTGGAAAGAATATTTGCCTTCACCCCGCTGCCCAGACCATCCGAAAGAACCAGCACATGATCTTTGTCATTTTCTTCAATTTTATAGCAGTCTCCACATAAGAATTCTTTCTTCTTATTCAGACTCACGTGACCAAAATCAATGCAAAGTCCGTCAAACTCTACATTCAGTCCCTGATGCCTATTTCTTTTCATTCGGTTCTTCACTCTCCAGAAGTATGGTATTTTTAAGCTTTTCAACAGCAACCTTGGTATCCGCCGCAGTCTCTCCCAGAAGCCCTGCAATCTGCTGAACAATCTTTAGCTGTTCTTCCACCAGTTTATCCGCCATCCGCGCAGCTTCAACCTGCGCATTATGAATCTGATCCTTATGTTTCCGTTCTTTCGTGATGTCCTTCATAATACAGAGTATCATTTTATTCTCTTTATCATTGGTCATTACACGATCCAGATAACACTTCTGATCTTCCAGATAAATCTCATCCTGCATCAGATTCCGGTCAAAAGACAGAATGCTGGCAAGACTGTAATCGTCCATGATCTCTGATACCGGTTTGCCGATCAGCCGCCTTTTTTTCGGTATATTAAACAGCTTCGTTGCAGCCTGATTCATCTGAATAATCTTCAGGTTATAATCAACTGTTACCAGAAGTCCTGGCATGGCATTAAAGACCTTATTAGAATAACTCTCCTGTCTTGCCCGCATATACGGAATACACATGGCAACCTCAGCCTTATTCTGGATAATGGCGATTGCTTTCTCCCTGCAGGTGTTATACCCGCAGGCACCGCAGTTTAATTCATCCTTTGGAGAAAATTTTCCCATTTCCGCCAGCGCATCTCTGATTTCTTCCTCAGAAACCTCATCCTCCGCCTGAACCTGCGCAAGACAATAACCGAAATTCCTTCTCAGCTCAAATTCCGGTAATTCGTAATCTCCCGCTTCTTCGTGAAAACTTTTTCCAAAAGCTGCATTTTTAACCGCAAAAACATCCGCCAGGTAACGTCCTTTTTTCATCTGGAAGGACGGACCGGCCACACAGCCACCGCTGCATGCATACATTTCCAGAAAACAGTTCTCAAAATCCTCCGGATGGAGTTCTTTCAGAACTTCCCTGCACTGCTCCATTCCACTTACGGAAAGCTTACGAATTCCCTTTACTGTTCCCAGAAGATCCGTCAGTCCATCTGCAAGGGCAATCTCTCTTGATCGGTAGGCACTTCGTTCCGGTTCTTCCTCTTTTACGGAAATGCCTTCCTTCTTCAGCCATTCTGCCAGTTCCTCCAACGTGATCACATAGTCTACCTCATTGCCAGGCTCCCGCAGTTCTGACATAACAGAAATGCATGGGCTTACATAAACAATTCTTGCTTTCGGATACTGCTTCTTAAGGTAATTGGCATGAAACTGCATCATAGAAGCAGACTGCACCAGATTTCCCAGAAGATGTGGATAATGTTTCTTTATCAGCTGCACGATTACCGGACAGGCGGAAGAAATCATCACACCCAACTCTTTCTGTTCTGGAAAAAGAGCCCGATACTGCGCTGTCATCAAACTTGCGCCCTCAGCCGCATCTGCCACATCTGCAAATCCCAGTTTCTTCATCGCTTCCCTTATTCCATTGATACCGGTTACCCCGAACCGCGCCAGATATGCCGGATGAAGCGAGGCAATAACCTGTGCTTTATTTTTCATTGCACTGCGAATCGCCGGAATCATATTCTGTTCTTCCTTGGCATCCTGCGGACAGACAAGAATACATTTCTCACAATAAATACATTGACTCTCAATAATTCTCGCCTGATGATCATGGACTCGAATCGCCTTGACCGGGCAGTTTCGGACACATTTATAGCAGTTCTTACAACTGACTTTCTTAAACTGAAGGATTGACTGAAATCTCTGCATGCCACATACTCCTTGTAATAATCTTAGAGCGTGTTAAAAAAGCTCTGGTAAATAAATAAAAAATCATTTCATCTCATTTTATATAAAGGAATATGGAGCTGCCGCCAGGACAGCAGATCCAAGCGACAGCCCCATATAATTTTTATGCTTTCTCAATCTTAACTGCACATACCTTATATTCCGGTATTCTTGCATATTTGTCAAGCGCTGCATTCGTCAGCCAGTTTGCATTTCCATCCGGGAAGTGGAATGGCATCCAGCTCTCACCCGGTGAAGTCTTAGTACCTACACGTGCGGTAGATTCGATAGATCCTCGTCTGGAAGAAACTCTGACTTTATCACCGTTTTTGATACCAAGTTTATCTGCATCTACGATATTCATTTCGATAAATGATTTACCTTCGATTTCCATAAGCTCAGGTGTCTTTCCGGTCATAGCTCTTGTTGTGTAGTGATACAGGATACGTCCTGTCATCAGGATGATTGGATAATCATCATCCGGAAGCTCTGCGGACGGTACATATTTAGCCGGATAGAACCAGCCGAGACCACGGGAGAATTTACCCACATGCATGATCGGTGTTCCCGGATGATCCTTGGAGATACATGGCCACTGAAGTCCCTGTCCGTGAACTTCTTCACTATCGAGACGTTCATGGCTGATACCTGCAAAGCTCGGTGTCAGAGATGCGATCTCGTCCATGATCTGTGCAGATGTCAGATGTGGCTGCGGATATCCCATACGGTTCATCAGATCAATAATGATATCTGTATCCAGTCTCATCTCGCCAGGTACTGTGACAGCCTTGCGGACTCTCTGTACGCGGCGCTCTGTATTGGTAAATGTACCCTCTTTCTCTGCATAGCTTACACCAGGAAGGATAACATCTGCATACTGAGCTGTCTCTGTCATGAAAAGTTCCTGAAGTACAAAGAAATCAAGACTCTTTAATGCTTTGATAATGTGTGTGGTATCCGGATCAGTAACTACCGGGTCCTCACCGTAGATATACAGACCTTTGATCTCGCCTGTGATTGCTTTCGGGAATACATCTGTTGCGTGTGTTCCAATATTCGGATCCAGTTTCACGCCCCATGCTTTCTCAAATTTCTCACGTACTGCAGGATCAGTAACTTTCTGATATCCAGGATATACGTTCGGCTGTGCGCCCATATCGCAGGCACCCTGTACGTTGTTCTGTCCACGAAGCGGGTTAACACCACAGCCTTCACGGCCAAGTTTGCCAACCATCATTGCCATATTGGACATAGACATAACGCCCTCTGTACCTGTGGAATGTTCGGTTACACCAAGGCAGTAGATGATAGGAGCACGGTCAGCTTTTGCATACATGATCGCTGCTTTTCTCAGATCGTCTGCATCAATGTGGCAGATCTCTGCTACTTTCTCAGGTGTGTAATCTTTTACGATTTCTTTTAATTCTTCAAAACCTTCGGTACGCTCTGCGATAAACTTGTCATCCTGAAGTCCCTCTGAAAGAATTACATTCATAATACCATTTGCAAAAGCAACGTTTGTACCAGGTTTCAGTTTCAGATGAATATCTGCTTTCTTTGCAAGACCAATGTCACGCGGGTCAACTACGATCAGCTTGCAGCCTCTCTTGACTGCCTGGCGGATCTGCATACCAACTACAGGATGTGCTTCCTCAGGGTTTGAACCAACCAGCATGATCAGGTCAGCGTTCTTTGTGATATCCCCGATCGGGTTTGTCATGGCACCGGAACCAAGAGTCATTGCAAGACCTGATACGGATGCGGAATGACATACACGGGCACAGTTATCTGTGTTGTTTGTGCCGAAGCAGCAGCGAACCATCTTCTGTACCATGTAGATATCTTCGTTCGGTGATCTGGAACATGCAAAACCTGCAAGGGAATTAGAACCATACTGTTTCTTGATCTCCATAAATTTGGAAGCAACAAGATCCAGTGCCTCATCCCATGTTGCACGTTCAAATTCACCTGTTTCTTTATTCTTGATCAACGGATATTTGATACGCTCCGGTGAATGTACGAAATCGAAGCTTCCGCTGCGGCCTTTAACGCAGAGCAGACCTTTGTTGGATGGTCCGTTTGCAGCCTCTGTATCCACAATCTTTCCGTCTTTTACGAGGAGATAATACTGGCAGCCTGTTGCACAATGTGGACAGGTAGTCAGAACCTTCTTGTCGATCTGGTATGGACGATATTTCTTTCTGCGCTTCATGGTTAACGCACCTGTCGGACAGGCCTGAACACAATTACCACAGGATTCACAGATACCTTCATTCCATTTATGTTTATAATGTGCACCGATCACAGACTGGAAACCACGATCCATGGTATCGATCGCACCTCTTCCTACGATTTCTTTACAGGTATTCACGCAGCGGTGGCAGAGAATACACAGGCTTGGATCATAGGTAAAGAATTTGTTTGTATCATCAATCGGCATATCCTTCATTTCACCAGGATAGCTTGTCTCAGTTACACCATATTCAAAACAGTAGTCCTGTAATTTACAGTCACCATTCGCTTCACATGAGAAACAGTGTACACGATGGTCTGAAAGAAGGAGGTCAAGAGTATCTTTACGATAAGCAACTACCTTCTCTGACATTGTCTGTACTTCATCGCCCTCTGAACAGCGAAGTGTACATGCCGTATCAAATTTGGTTCTGCCATTGTTTGTTACTTCTACCACGCATAAACGGCAGGAACCATCCGGCAATACATTCTCCAGATAGCAGAGTGTAGGAATCTCCACTCCGATCTGTCTGGCAGCCTGCAGAATAGTCGTACCTTTCTCTACCTCTGCAGGAATTCCATCTATTGTCAAATGAATCATCTTTTCACCCTCCTTAATTCACAGAAATTGCACCGAATACACAATTTTCCAGACATGTTCCGCACTTAATACACTTGGAGGTATCAATGCTGTGAGGCTCTTTCTTATTTCCTGTGATAGCACCAACCGGGCAGTTTCTTGCGCACTTGGTACATCCTTTGCATTTTTCAGGATCGATCACATAAGAACGCATTGCCTTACATACATGAGCTGCGCACTTCTTATCTACGATATGTTCTACATATTCATCACGGAAGTTCTTTAAAGTGGAAAGTACCGGAAGCGGTGCACTCTTACCAAGTCCGCAAAGTGAACGGTCTTTGATAAAGTTTCCAAGATGTTCCAGTTTCTCCAGATCTTCCATCTCACCTTTACCATCTACGATCTTCTCAAGGATCTCAAGCATACGTTTCGTACCGATACGGCAAGGTCCGCATTTACCGCAGGATTCTCTCTGAGTAAAGCCCATGAAGAATCGTGCAACCTCTACCATACAGGTATGTTCGTCCATAACTACCAGACCACCGGAACCAACGATCGCTCCGTATTTCTTGACAGAGTCAAAGTCAAGCGGTACATCCAGATGTTCTTCCGTCAGGCATCCGCCGGACGGACCACCAATCTGAACAGCCTTGAATGCAGCGCCGGATTTCAGTCCTCCACCGATATCGAAAATAATCTCTCTTAAAGTTGTTCCCATCGGAACTTCGATCAGACCTGTATTTTCTATAGAACCGGTCAATGAGAAAGTCTTTGTTCCAGGTGAACCCTCTGTACCGATACTTCTGTACCAGTCAGCACCTTTGAGAATGATTTCCGGAATATTTGCATAAGTTTCTACGTTATTAAGAACTGTAGGTTTCGCCCAGAGTCCCTGTTCTACTGTACGAGGCGGTTTTACACGAGGCATACCCCTGCTTCCCTCGATAGAAGCAGTAAGGGCAGAGCCTTCACCACATACGAAAGCACCTGCACCACGGTTGATATGCATATGGAAAGAGAATCCTGTTCCGAGAATATTGTCTCCCAGAAGTCCGTTCTCCTCCAGAACTGCGATTGCATGTTTCAGACGTGCTACAGACTGCGGATATTCTGCACGTACATAAATATATCCATGCTGTGCTCTTACTGCGTAAGCTGCAAGCATCATACCTTCGATCAGACGATACGGATCGCCTTCCATTACGGAGCCATCCATAAATGCTCCCGGGTCACCCTCATCACCATTACATACTACATAATGAACAGGATCAGCCTGACGGGCTACCTGAATCCATTTCTTACCAGCCGGGAAGCCGCCGCCTCCACGTCCGCGGATACCGGATTTATCAACCTGATCGATAACCAGATCCGGATCCATCTCAAACATCGCTTTCTCCAGAGCCTGGAAACCACCGCTTGCTATGTATTCCTGCAGAGATTCCGCATCAAATTTGCCACAGTTTTTCAGAACGATTCGTGTCTGTTTTGCGATAAACGGGATATCCTGTGGTCCGCGGCTTACCTTACCGCCTTTCTGATAAAGCAGTCTCTCGATTGTCTCATTTCCCTGGACACTCTTTTCAAAAATCTCCTGGCAGTCTTCAATCTGAACCTTTGTATACTGGATTACGTCGTTACCCTTCTGGATACGAACCAGCGGTCCAAGTTCACAGACACCCTGACATCCGGTTTTCTTCACACCTACGTGTGCATCTTTGTCATGAGGTCCAAATTCAATACTTACTCCCGGGGCATCCTTGGCGATCTCCAGGAATTTCTCATAAATCTTCTGGGAACCGGTCGCTACACATCCGGTACCTGAACAGACGAGAATACGACAGTCATAAGAATCCAGCACCTTTATGGCTTCTTCTCTGACCTGGTCCAATGCTTCTTTATTCTGGATCATCCCTGTTCGCCCCCTCTCAGTTTATCAATCAGTTCATCTGCTTTCTCCGGTGTCATTCTCGGATGAACATCATCATTGACCATCATTGTCGGCGCAAGTCCGCATGCACCAAGACAGGAAACTGTTTCCACCGTAAACATCATATCGTCTGTCGTCTTTTTTGTCTTGGACAGACCAAGTTTCTTATACAGTTCTTCCAGAACCGGAATAGATTTTCTTACATGACAGGCTGTTCCGTCACAAACCTTGATCACATATTTACCTTTTGCCTCGAATGAAAAGTTCTCATAGAATGTTGCAACACTGAATGCTTTCGCTTCTGTTACTCCGATCTGATCAGCCACATAGGTCAGCAGTTCTCCCGGCAGATATCTGTACACGCCCTGAATATCCTGCATGATCGGAATCAGTGATGCCGGCTTTTTACCATAGAAAGCAATAATCTCGTCCGCTTTCTGATAAAATGATTGATCTAGCATTTCGCACCCTCCTTATACCTTCTTTTTCTCTTTTTATTGCACTCTTTACATATTGTAACGATAATTATAATCCTTTTTCATCATTTTAACAACCTGATTTATAGAAATTTTCTAATTTTATATCATTTTTCTCTATAAATGTTGCTTTTGTTTGTTTAATTTTTATCAAATCAACAAAATTATACACTAAACTGAATAAGGCAAAACCAAAGTGAACATCACATCAAGTTGACAAGATATTCTCGATCCTGTCTGGAGAATTTTTATATCATAGAAATATTACTGAGTAATTTCCTATGATACTGATACAAAAAAGCTGATATTTCATAACCATATAATTTATGAAATATCAGCTTTTTTGTTTTCTGTTATATTGCAGCTATTCCCAATCTTCATAACTGCATTACAATTTCATCTTTAAAATTTTTCCTTGTCAATCGGATATTCGCAATTGAAGAAAGGAACTTACTTGATTCGGTTAAATCTTATTGTGCCTGGAAATAATATCCCACGCCCCATTTGGTGTGCACGTATTTCGGCTCACTCGGATTGGTTTCAATCTTCTCGCGGAGACGGCGGATATGTACATCCACTGTACGCACATCACCCGGATATTCGTATCCCCATACAATATTCAGCAGGTTCTCACGGCTGTAAACTTTATTCGGGTTAAACACGAGAAGTTCCAGTACGTCGAATTCCTTCGCTGTCAGATTGATCTCTCTGCCTGCGATAAACACACGTCTTCCTTCGCAGTCCATACGAAGATCGCCCACCTCGATACTCTTGGCTTTTTCCTTCTCCTCATGGTCACTTCCTGCACGTCGCATGATTGCTTTGATACGCGCTTTCACCTCCAGGATGTTAAATGGCTTGGTGATATAATCATCAGCGCCATATTCAAGACCAAGAATCTTGTCCATATCTTCGCCCTTAGCTGTCAGCATCACGATTGGTACGTTGGAAAATTCGCGAATCTGCTGACACACTTCCAGTCCGTCCATCTTTGGCAGCATCAGATCCAGAAGGATAATATCGTATTTTTTATCTTTTGCTTTCTCTACTGCTTCTTCTCCATCGTAAGCGCAATCCACTTCCATACCATCCTGTTCAAGACTGAAACGGATTCCTTTTACAATCAGCTTCTCATCATCTACTACCAAAACTTTCCTGCTCATTCGGTTCTCCTTATCCTACTACTATCTCATCTTTTATCTTTGCAAAAGTACCTTCTTTGATACCCTGTACATTCATAATCTCTTCTATCGCAGCAAACGGCCCGTTCTCCTGCCGGTAGGCAATAATCGCCTGTGCACGTGTCGCACCGATTCCTGTCAGTGTGGTAAGCTGGGTTTCATCTGCTGTATTTATGTTGATCCTGTTATCCTGCTGAGCCTGAGCAGCTATCCCTGTGTTCTGTCCTGTCCCGGCGCTTCCGTTCATCTGTCCATCTGATGCTCCGGCCATCTCTGCCGGATCCAGCCCCTGCCGCTCCATCTCTTCCTGTGTAAGAATATAAAGCTGCTGTCCGTCTGTCAGAACTCCTGCACGGTTTACACAGGTTAGAGCTGCCTCGGGAAGATATCCTCCCGCCACCTCAATCGCCTGAAACACCCGGCTCCCGGCTGCCAGCTGAAAAACTCCCGGATTCGCAACTGCTCCGCACACATCTACATAAATCATCTCAGGCTGCGTTTCCCCAGTTGAATTTATCTCCGTCCCATTACCTGCATCTGAACCACCTGATTCTGCCTGTTTTTTCCGGGACTCTGCAGAACTGCCATCATCATTCTGTCGGTCTTCTGTATCAGCTTTCTTCTCATCTGTATCTTTCTTCGACTTCTGTCCTGATGTTTTCTCTTCTGATGACTCCGCATCCACCTCTGCCTTTGCTTCCTGCAATCCATCTATCAGAAACTGTGCCTCTCTGCTCTTACATCCTGTCAGTCCTGTAAGAAACAAAGTTCCACACAATATCAGCGTCGCAGCATAACAACATCTGTTTTTTATTTTCATCATAAGGGTCCTCCTCTTATTTCTCAGAGTAAGAGTCCCCCTGTCCATAATGCCACCCTTATTGTAACGAAATCTTAATGATTTTACAATAGTAAACTCTTATTTTTGCCACTTAAATATAACAATTCCGGAAATCGCGATCAGCAATCCAAGGATTTTGCGCCATTCAAAGGGTTCTTTATCTACCCCAAACAATCCAAATAATTCAATTACATAAGCAACTGCCAGCTGCGAAATAACGATCAGCATTGCCGCCCTGGCAGGTCCAAGAGCTCCCATGCTCTGGATTACTGTAATTGTAATAAACGCTCCGATCACACCACCAAGGAGTGTATATTTATTGTCCACCTGCCAGAGCGCAGCCACACTTTCCCGTCCTGTGAAAAGCCAGGCAAGAACACAGACTGCAAAAGCCGACAGCTGCACCCAGCCGGTTGATACCCAGAGACTGGTCTGCTTTGTCACCTCCGTGTTAAAAACACCCTGAATACTCATCAGCGCCCCTGAAATCAATGCCACTATAAATCCCCACATAAATCTGCCCTCCTGGATAATATGATCATTCTGCTTACTCCGGTAATCATTCCTATGCCGAAAAGAGGCACCGCCTTTTAGCAGTACCTCTTGTTTTCTTTAGTATTAGTCTATTCAGTTACGAAAAAAACATACAGTAAATTTCTTCATTGTGGAGTATGGACTGTAAACTCTGGATTTATCCTTGTAGGTCTTATTCCAGGAACGTACTGCACATACCAGGTGCCTTTCTTTACATTTGTAAAGGTTACAGTTACGGTATTTTTGCATTTTGTGTAAATGTCTGACTCATCACTAAAGTAACGAGAATGCGACGCGCAGTTATTCAAATCTGATCAGGCACCCAGAACAGCGGATATCTTAATTTCTTTTTCCGTTTCACTGAGGTCAAAGTCACCGCTATCTTCCACAGTCATGTGTACCTCATACAGTACATCTTCTGTCAGCGTATCCGGTGTTTCACCATCTTCTGTCTGGATATGCCATTTTGTATTTTGGGAGGGGCAGTTTGCTGTGCCCTGCAAATTCCCACCAGATGGTTCCTGTTTCCTCTGCTGCAACCGGCAAAATCTCTGACTATAACCTGCATTTCTGTGAAAATCAGGCTGTTGACAGTGTTTTCGGATATTATTCCACCATTGCAGAAAGAGAAAACATTCCTTTTCATGCACTGGTTTCCCTGCCTGCTGATCTTTCCATAGATGAGATCAATCTGTGCCTTGTGTTCTCCAATCTGCTGGAAAATGCCATCCAGGCAAGTGTGAAAACAGCACCCGCCCGCAGAAAGATTAATGTGGAAGTTTATCCCCACCATAATCATCTCCTTCTGATCCATGTGGAGAATACCTTCGATGGCAAAATACAGCAAAAAAACAATATTTTCCAATCCTCCAAACACTCCGGAAACGGCATAGGAATCGAATCTGTCCGCCACATTATCGACAAAAACGGCGGTGCATGCAGTTTTTTCTGTTCCAACAGCAGCTAACCTGTATTTACTTATACTATCCATACGGGCACTGGAATCAGCCTTTTATTTATACAGCTCCCTTAATCGGGATGCATACAAATGTCAATTTTTATTCGGCTCTGTCCGAGTCAGTTGCAACCGAATAAAATTTTCAAGATTCATATCTTCTGTAAAAAAAGAAGGCCATTGCAAAATGCAACAGCCTTCGAAATTTTCCACTATTTTATTAATTCAACTACCAAAATTATTCCATACACTCATCCAGAATATCAGCCATCTTATCAATGTGTTCTTTTGTGATCACAAGCGGAGGTACGATTCTGAGTACATCACTGCCTGCGGAGATCACCAACAGTCCTTTTGCCAGCGCAGCTTTTACAACTTCTCCAACCGGGCGGCCCTGGATCACGATTCCCTGCATGAAGCCCATGCCTCGTCTTGTTGCAGCGCATTCATGTTTTGCAACAATTTCATCCAGTTTCTGTTCCAGATATGGAGTCATTTCCTGTACATGTTCAATGATCTTATCATTCTCATAAATGTCAAATACTTTGCTGACTGCAGCACATACAAACGGGTTTCCACCGTAAGTGGTACCATGATCACCTGGCTCCAGAGAAGCTTTGGCAGCTTTTTCGCCCAGTACAAACGCACCTACCGGCACACCACATCCAAGAGCCTTGGCACTTGTCATAATATCCGGCTGTACACCGTATGCCTGCCATGCAAAATAATGTCCGGTTCTTCCCATACCGCACTGGATTTCATCGAAGATCAGCATAATATCTTTCTCATCACAGATCTGACGCAGACCTTCCAGAAATTCCTTCTTTGCCGGATAGATACCACCCTCACCCTGAACAACCTCAGTGATAATTGCGCAGGTCTTATCTGTGATCTGAGCCTTTACGCTCTCAAGGTCATTGAAATCCGCAAACTTCACACCGCCCATCAGTGGCTCAAAGGGCTCTCTGTAATGAGCAGTTCCTGTTACGGAAAGTGCTCCGATACTTCTTCCATGGAAGGAATGGTTCATGGCAATGATCTCATGATCTGCATGTCCGTCACGTACATATGCATATTTCTTAGCTGCTTTTAAAGCACCTTCGATTGCTTCTGTACCACTGTTAGTAAAGAATGCCTTGCTCATTTTACTTGCCTTTACCAGCTTCGCACCTGCTTCAATGATCGGCTCATTGTAATATAAGTTGGAAATATGCATCAGCTTATCAATCTGATCTTTTAATGCTTCATCATATCCCGGATAATGATATCCCAGAGAATTTACAGCAATACCTGCTGCAAAATCCAGATATTCCTTTCCTTCGGAATCATATAAATAACATCCCTGTCCCTTTTCAAAAACAACAGGAAAACGATTATAAGTGTGAAGGATACTCTCTTCGGATTCCTTCATCTGTTCATTCATGTTCATTGTAATATTTCTCCCCGTCTTCTCTCAGAATCGCAGTACCAATACCTTTGTTTGTAAAGATCTCCAGCAGTAAGCTGTGAGGAATTCTTCCGTCAAGGATATGGACTCTGTTAACGCCTTCTTCAATGGCATCAATACAGTTTTTCAGCTTCGGAATCATACCTCCGCCTACATAACCGTCATCGATCAGTTTCTGTGCTTCATCTACATGAAGTTCAGAGATCAGGCTGGACGGATCATCCTTGTCTTTATAAACGCCTTCAATATCAGAAAGGAATGCAAGCTTCTCAGCATGAACAGCCTCTGCAATGGCACATGCCGCATCATCCGCATTAATATTATAAGTAGCGAACTCATCGTCATAACCTACCGGGAAAATGATCGGCAGGAAATCTTTCTCCAGAAGATCCTCCAGAATCTTCGGCTCAACCTTTGTAACTTCACCAACAAATCCGATGTCTCCGCCCTCTGTCTGTTTCTTGCGGCATTTCAGCAGACCACCGTCTTTACCGCTGATACCAACAGCATTTACACCAAGAGATTCCACCATGGCAACCAGTTCCTTGTTCACCTTCGCAAGAACCATCTCTGCGATCTCCATAGTATCTTTATCTGTAACACGAAGACCGTTAATAAATTTCGGCTCCATACCAACCTTGCCAACCCAGCGGCTGATTTCCTTACCACCGCCATGAACGATGATCGGTTTGAAACCAACCAGCTTCAGAAGAACAACATCCTTGATCACATTCTTCTTCAGTTCATCATCCAGCATGGCACTTCCACCGTACTTTACAACTACGATTTTACGATTAAATCTCTGAATATAAGGAAGCGCCTCGATCAGCACCTCCGCCTTATCCAAATATTTCTGATTAACCATCTGTATTCTCCTTTATTATGAACGATAATCCGCATTGATTTTTATATAATCATAAGTCAGGTCACAGCCCCATGCAGTTGCTGTGGCATCACCCATCTTCACATCAGCAATTGCTGTAACAGCTTCCTCAGAAAGAATCTTCGTTGCCTCTTCTTCACTGTAATCCACAGCCACACCATTCTCGATAATCTGAATCTTACCAGCCTTACTCTCAAAGAACAGATCCACCTTCTCAGGATCAAACTTCGCACCGGAATATCCCATAGCACACAGAATTCTTCCCCAGTTTGCATCATGTCCGTAGATAGCAGCCTTTGTCAGAGAAGAAGTAACAACAGACTTACTCAGTGTAACCGCCTGCTCCTTAGACTCCGCACCAACAATCTTTACCTCAAACAAGGCAGTCGCACCCTCGCCATCTCCGGCAATCTTCTTCGCCAGAGAAGTATTAATATAATTCAGTGCCGCTTTGAAAGTCTCATAATCCTCGCCCTTCTCCGTAATCTCCGGATTCTCAGCCAAGCCATTTGCCAGAAGAAGAACTGTATCATTCGTAGAAGTATCCCCATCAACAGAAACCATATTGTAGGTATCTTTAACATCCTCACTTAATGCCTCCTGCAGCATCTTCTTGGAAATCTTCGCATCCGTAGTCACAAAACCAAGCATCGTACACATATTCGGATGAATCATACCCGAGCCCTTACACATACCACCAATCGTAACAGTTTTACCACCAATCTCAACCTGAACAGCAACTTCCTTCTTCTTAGTATCAGTAGTCATGATCGCCTTGGCAGCCTCAGTACCCGCTTCCAGAGAACCATCCAGCTTCGGAGCCATCATCTTCACACCATTCTTAATACGGTCAATCGGAACCTGCATACCGATAACACCGGTAGAAGCAACCAGTACGCTGTCCGCAGCCACCCCAAGAACCTCAGCAGCCGCATCTGCAGTCTCCTTACAATAACCATATCCTTCTGCACCAGTACATGCATTGGCAATACCACTGTTACAGATCACCACCTGCGCAGACGGATGATTATAAACAATATCCTGATCCCATTTAACAGGCGCAGCCTTCACCACATTGGTAGTAAAAGTCCCCGCCGCCACACACGGAACCTCACTGTAAACCATAGCCATATCAGTTCTGCCCTTATACTTAATCTCAGCCGCTGCAGCAGCTGCCTGAAACCCCTTAGCCGCCGTAACGCCACCATCTATAATCTTCATAATCAAATCCTCCTTACATATCCACAACTTCCCAGACTGCCGCAGGTCCCCTGCGCAGTCGCCATCCAGTTACTGGAAAAGTCAGCTCCGGAAATTATTTGTTTCTGAACACTTAGAGTTACTAAGCCCCGAAACCGCGTTCAAAAACAAATAATTTCCGGAGCGTCCCTTCCCATTAATCTATCATGGACACATCGGCACCTGCAGCAGTCCCTCAGCCTCCTTAAATCCAAACATCAGATTCATATTCTGCACAGCCTGTCCTGCAGCACCTTTAACCAGATTATCCATAGCCCCCATCATAATAACTCTGTGAGTTCTCGGATCAATCTTAAAGTTCACATCCACATAATTACTTCCTTCCACGCACTTAGTCTGCGGACAAACATCCTTATCCAGCACACGAACGAAAGTCTCATTCTCATAATACTTATCATAAACTGCCTTCACCTCTTCATAAGAAACATCCTTAGTCAGAGAAGCATAAGCAGTCACCAGAATACCACGATTCATAGGAATCAGATGAGGTGTAAAATTAATCAGCACCTCTTTGCCACACGCATAACCAAGCTGATCCTCAATCTCCGGTGTATGTCTGTGACTTGCAACACCATAAGCCTTAATATTCTCATTCACTTCACAGAACAGATTGGCAACCTTCGCTCCACGTCCTGCTCCTGAAGTACCGGACTTCGCATCAATAATAATGGTAGACGGATCGATCAGTCCCTCTTTAATCAGCGGATAAATAGAAAGTGTGGAACATGTAGGATAACATCCCGGATTCGCGATCAATCTTGCCTTCTTAATCTCCTCACGATTAATCTCACATAAACCATAAACCGCCTCATCAATAAACTGCGGAGCCTTATGCTCAATTCCGTACCATTTCTCATATTTCTTCACATCTTTAATACGGAAATCCGCACTCAGATCAATAACTTTCGCCTTGGAAAGAATTCCTTCATTAATTAAAGAAGCACACAGTCCCTGAGGAGTAGCTGTAAAGATCACATCCACTTCATCAGCTAATGCTTCCATATTATCATCCATACATTTCGCATCTACCAGTTTAAAAAAGTTCTGGTAAACATCTGAATATTTCTGGTCAATATAACTTCTTGAACCATACCACGCAATTTCCACATCTTTATGTCCCAGAAGCAGTCTCACGATCTCGTTACCTGCATAGCCTGTGGCACCGATAATTCCTGCTTTAATCATAATAATTTCCTCCATCTTCGCCTCATCCGGCGGTCTTCATTTCATAGTAAAACTTTACTCTATCAGAGTGCTGGACTAATTATACATCTTACCTGCATAATATGCAATAGTCATTTTTCAATGTTTTTACATGGATTTTATTTCAGTTCACGGATTTCCCCCTGTCTTTTCCTATATTATGTTGCATATTTATGCAAAAACAGATAAAACTTTTTTGCATTTTTCTATTGCATATTTATAAAAAAAGGTGTATATTATCACTTGTTAAGCGGAATCACACGAAATCATCTTGTTCCGCATTGAATATTTATTCAAAAATTTCAATCAGAAATTACCGCATTTATTCAAAAATAATGCGCTGAACTCCCGACCTATTCATTTACTTTCGGCAAACGGATATCTCAGGAAATTTTTACAAATCAGGAAAATAATAAAATCCAATTTCAGGAGGAATACAATCATGAAAGAAAAAGTCGTTTTAGCATACTCAGGCGGTCTTGATACCACAGCCTTAATCCCATGGTTAAAAGAAACATTTGATTACGATGTTGTCTGCTGCTGCGTAAACTGCGGTCAGGGAAACGAACTGGACGGACTGGATGAAAGAGCAAAGCTTTCCGGTGCTTCCAAACTATATATCGAAGATATCGTAGATGAATTCTGTGATGACTTCATCGTACCATGTGTACAGGCAGGTGCTGTATACGAACACAAATATCTCCTTGGTACATCCATGGCCCGTCCGGCAATCGCTAAGAAATTAGTTGAGATCGCACGTAAAGAAGGCGCAGTTGCTATCTGCCACGGTGCTACAGGTAAAGGTAATGACCAGATTCGTTTCGAACTTGGCATCAAAGCTCTTGCTCCTGACATCAAAATCATCGCTCCATGGCGTATGACAGACAAATGGACCATGCAGTCACGTGAAGATGAGATCGCATTCTGTAAAGCTCACGGAATCGACCTTCCATTCGATGCAAGCCACAGCTACAGCCGTGACAGAAACTTATGGCATATCAGCCATGAAGGTCTGGAACTGGAAGATCCTTCACAGGCTCCAAATTATGACAATATGCTTGTTTTAGGTGTTACACCTGAGAAAGCCCCTGATAAAGAAACAGAAGTTACCATGACATTCGAGCAGGGTGTTCCGAAAACATTAAACGGCAAAGAAATGAAAGTTTCCGAGATCATCACAGAGCTCAACAAATTAGGCGGCGAGAACGGTATCGGTATCGTTGACATCGTTGAAAACCGTGTTGTTGGTATGAAATCCCGTGGTGTATATGAGACTCCTGGCGGAACAATCCTTATGGCAGCTCATGAACAGCTCGAAGAACTGACACTCGACCGCGAGACAATGGAAACCAAGAAGAAACTCGGCAGCCAGTTTGCTCAGGTTGTATACGAAGGAAAATGGTACACACCGCTTCGTGAAGCAATTCAGGCATTCGTTGAGTCCACACAGAAATATGTAACAGGTGAAGTTAAATTCAAACTGTACAAAGGCAACATCATCAAAGCCGGTACAACTTCTCCATACAGCCTCTATAACGAATCTCTTGCATCCTTCACAACAGGTGACCTCTACGACCACCACGATGCAGACGGATTCATCACACTGTTCGGACTTCCACTGAAAGTTCGCGCAATGATGTTAAAAGAAGTTGAGCAGAACAAAAAATAATTAAACAGAACCTATTACAGCCAGACAGGATTCCAATCCGTCTGGCTGTTTCTTTTTTATAATGTTCAAATTCCCAAAATAAGTCCTCTGTCTGAGCGCAGCGAGTAATCCCGACTTTTCTTCTCATGCTTTTAGCAGATTTCGGATGGCTCATAGCCTTCGCCGTTCTCCTATACCTCGGTGTCCAGAACCTGAACATAGTCATCAGCACCGCCAAAGTCCTCCTCAGCTTTTTATTCCCATTCATCATCGGTTTCGGAATCGCATTCATCCTGAATGTCCCAATGAAATTCATAGAACACCATCTGTTCGGCAAAGCCCTTGAGCAAAAGAAAAAAACGGCCGAAAAATTAGCCCGCCCAATCAGTCTTGTGCTCTCCATCGGCTTTGTCTTTGCCTGCTATGTTCTTCTCCAGAAAGAAAAACTCATGCAGCAGATAAAAAAAGCAACTCGTTTTATGACAAAATTATCAACTGATTGAGATAATTTTGTAAAGGGACTGTAACTCAGTGTAAGGTCTCTGTAATTGTAATTAATCTGATATTTCTTTATTATAGTAATATCTGGTTAAAAATGGAAGGAGATCTTAAGATGGACATCTTAAAAGGTAAACGTTATGATATTATGAATGTGCTTTGGGAAGAAGGAAGACCATTGTCTGCTTTTGAGATCAATGACATTGCACCGGAGCTAAAAATGCCAACTGTACGAAGATGCCTGGAGCTTCTTTTAAAAGAGAACATTATCAAAGTCGCGGGAACTTCTATGAACGGCAAGGTCTATGCAAGAAATTATACCCCTCTTCTTTCAAGAGAGAATTACTTAAAAGGAAATGCCGAAAGCAGAAAGATAAGCCCGGTAGAAATGATGACGGCGCTTCTGGAATCCGATGGAGTCACAGTAGAAGAAATTGAACAGCTCCAGAAACTTCTTGATAAGAAACGTGCGGAGTTAGAAAACAAATAATCATAAAACGCAGTGAGTAAAAACGGCATGGTCATAAAAAAGTAGACCGTGCCGTTTTTTTTAATTAATTTAAATCGTCAAAAGAATTGACAGTTAACTATAAATATTTTATAATCATTTTATAAACAATATAAGTAAACTTATATATGTCCATAATCGGTTGGACGTTTCTACCAACTACCGTAATAGTTGTCTATAAGTTCTCTCCCCAGGGAGAAAGAATGAGGTAAAGGCAGCATCGGTAGATTTTTTTTGCCTTTCCTTAACCACAAAAAGGAGGTATGGTTATGAACGAACGGACTTTTGTTTTAAAGGGAACAATTTGCTACAGTAATTCTCTGACGGAACTTTCCATCACTGAAAATGGATATTTAGTATGTGAAGATGGGCGATGTGCAGGGGTGTTTGATGAGCTTCCTGAGAAATTTGCAGGAATCTCATGTACAGATTTTGGTAATGAGCTGATCATTCCGGGACTGACTGATCTGCATCTTCATGCTCCACAGTATACGTTTCGTGCCTCGGGTATGGATCTTGAGCTGCTGGACTGGCTGAATACTTATACTTTTCCGCAGGAAGCGCGTTATGAAGATACGGAGTTTGCAAAAGAGGCTTATTCTATTTTCGCTGAGGATATGAAGAAGAGTCCGAATACAAGAGCATGTATTTTCGGAACTTTGCATGTCCCCGCTACCGAGATCCTGATGGAACAACTGGATAAAACCGGAATAAAAGCTATGGTCGGCAAGGTAAATATGGACCGCAACGGCTCTCCGCAATTGCAGGAAGAGAGTGCTCAGGTTTCTGCTGATGCTACGGTTCAGTGGATTGAGGATACGCTTGATAAGTTTGAAAATGTAAAGCCAATTCTTACTCCGAGATTTACTCCGTCCTGTTCTGATGCACTGATGGAGAAGCTTTCGGAGATTCAGAAAAAGTATCATCTGCCGATGCAGTCACACCTTTCCGAGAATTTCGGTGAAATCGCCTGGGTGAAGGAGCTTTGTCCGAATACACATTTTTATGGAGAAGCATATAACCAGTTCGATCTTTTTGGCGGTGACTGTCCGACGATCATGGCTCATTGTGTTCACTCTTCAGATGAAGAGATTGCCCTTATGAAGAAGCAGGGCGTTTATATTGCTCATTGTCCGCAGTCTAACACAAATCTCGCCTCAGGTATCTCTCCTGTGAGACGTTATCTGGACGAAGGTTTACACATCGGACTGGGATCTGACATTGCAGGTGGAACTTCCGTTTCTATTCTGCGTGCTATGGCTGATGCTATTCAGGTTTCCAAGCTTTACTGGCGGTTGGTTGATTCTTCTATGAAGCCGCTTACTGTTGAAGAGGCCTTTTATATGGGAACAGAAGGAGGCGGTTCCTTCTTTGGAAAGGTTGGAAGCTTTAAGGAGGGGTATGAATTTGATGCGGTTGTGCTTAATGACAGCACTATTCCAACTCCACTGAAGCTCTCTCCGAATGACAGACTTGAAAGACTGATCTACCTTTCCGATGACCGCAATATTACCGCTAAATATGTAGCCGGAAGAAAGATTCTGTAACTGCAGGAAATACAGAGCCCGACGGCAATTTTAAATTCAAAAGGGGGAAGGATTATGAATCTTGACAAAATGTTTCATCTCAAAGAGAATCACACTGACGTAAAGGCAGAAGTTATGGCAGGTATTACAACCTTCATGACAATGGCCTACATTCTGGCTGTTAACCCAAATATTCTGGAAGCGTCCGGCATGGACAGAGGAGCTGTTTTTACAGCGACCGCACTGTCATCCTTTATTGCCACCTGCCTGATGGCACTGCTTTCTAACTACCCGTTCGTTCTTGCACCGGGCATGGGCTTAAATGCCTACTTTGCATACACAGTTGTTCTCGGCATGGGATACAACTGGCAGCAGGCACTGGCAGCAGTATTTGTAGAAGGTATTATTTTTATCCTTTTATCACTCACCAATGTGCGTGAAGCGATTTTTAACGCTATTCCAATGAACCTGAAACATGCAGTATCCGTCGGTATCGGTCTTTTCATTGCTTTTATCGGACTGCAGAATGCAAAGATCGTAGTTAACAATGACTCTACTCTGGTAAGCGTATTTTCCTTTAAATCTTCCGCATCCGGCGGAACATTTAATACTGAGGGAATCACTGTTCTGCTTGCATTGATCGGACTTCTGATCACCGCCATTCTTCTCGTAAAGAATGTAAAAGGAAATATCCTCTGGGGTATCCTGATCACATGGGGACTTGGAATCATCTGTCAGTTTATCGGACTTTACAAACCGGATGCAGCAGCAGGCTGGTACAGTCTCCTGCCGGATTTCTCAAACGGAATCTCCATTCCAAGCATGGCTCCCACATTTATGAAAATGGACTTCTCCATTGTCTTCACACTTGATTTCGTAGTCATTATGTTTGCATTCCTGTTTGTAGATATGTTCGATACACTTGGAACACTGATCGGTGTTGCTTCCAAAGCTGATATGCTTGACAAAGAAGGCAAACTTCCGAACATCAAAGGCGCTCTTCTTTCTGACGCCGTAGGAACTACAGTAGGTGCTATGTGTGGTACTTCCACAGTTACTACTTTCGTAGAGAGTGCTTCCGGTGTTGCTGAAGGCGGACGTACAGGACTTACTTCCCTGATAGCAGCCATCCTCTTCGGATTATCACTGCTGTTATCCCCGATTTTCCTGGCAATCCCGTCCTTTGCCACAGCACCGGCTCTGATCATCGTTGGATTCCTGATGCTCACATCAGTAACCAAGATTGACTTCAACGACATGACTGAAGCAATCCCGGCATTTATCGCGATCATCGCAATGCCATTCCTGTACAGCATTTCTGAAGGTATCTCCATGGGTGTTATCTCCTATGTGATCATCAACGTTGTTACAGGTAAAGCAAAAGAAAAGAAAATCAGCGCACTGATGTATGTACTGGCTGTACTGTTTATTTTGAAATATATCTTTATCTGATATAAATATCATAATCAAGAGTCAGACGGATAAAAGCATTCACTTTCACCACATGGCTCTACGATCAATACTGCTTTACATTTTATATGATTATATTTTAAATTACACAGAAATAAAAAGAAGTCTCCTGCAGAGACTTCTTTTTATTTCTATAATTGTCTTTCTCTTTTTACATCTATGATATATAATTATGAAAGTGTTTATTCATTTTCAGATCAATGAAACACAGGCGCTCTTAAAAAATATTTGAAATATAAGGAAGGATTACACACATAATGCAAAAACAACAGATTCCATTAAAAAATTCCCTGCTCCTGCTTCTCGCAGCGATCATCTGGGGTATCGCTTTTGTAGCTCAAAGCGTAGGAATGAAATACGTAGGAGGCTTTACTTTTAATGCCGTCCGTTCCCTTATCGGAGCAGTCGTTCTGATTCCACTGATTTTTATTCTGAAAAAGAGAAACTCTCCTTCAGATTCTGCTTCCAAAGCATCTGGCAGATCTGACACCTCAAGTAATACTGTATCCAATATGCAGGAGAAAAAAACTCTGATTATCGGCGGTATCGCCTGCGGTATCTGCCTCTGTCTGGCAAGCAATTTCCAACAGTTTGGCATCAAGTATACAACCGTCGGAAAAGCCGGCTTTATCACTGCCTGTTATATTGTGATCGTCCCTGTCATCGGACTGTTCCTTGGCAAAAAATGCACGAAATTTATCTGGGCTGCCGTTGCAATGGCTCTGATCGGACTTTATCTCCTGTGCATCACAGATGGATTTTCTATCGGAAAAGGAGATCTGCTCGTACTGGTATGCGCATTTCTATTTTCACTGCACATACTGGTCATCGACTACTTTTCTCCAAAAGTAGACGGAGTAAAGCTCTCCTGCATTCAGTTCCTGACATGTGGTATCCTTTCCGGCATTCCCGCTCTGCTCCTTGAGCATCCGGAACTCTCATCCATCCTGGCAGCATGGCAGCCAATCCTCTACGCAGGCGTCATGTCATGCGGAGTAGCTTACACCTTGCAGATTATCGGTCAGAAAAACATGAACCCAACTGTAGCATCCCTGATACTCAGCCTGGAATCCTGCATCTCTGTCCTAGCCGGATGGATCATCCTCGGCCAGCAGTTAAGTGCAAAAGAAATCCTTGGATGCGTCATTATGTTTGCTGCGATCATACTTGCACAGCTTCCACAGAAGCAATCTGCATAATACTTTGAAAGAAACAGGCAATCGAAAGTGAGACTGATTTTTGCAGCCGAAGCCAAAATTTACATTATTTAATACAAACATAAAAATCGGAAAGAAATCTGTTTCTTATTGATTTCTTTCCGGTTTATTATTTAAAAACATACGATATCTTTCCACAGACAACTTTTCATATCGTTTTTCTTATCTGCTACTCAACTTCCCCAATTACCTTGTGAAAGTGCTCTTTTATCTTCGCAAAGCTCTCATCACTCAGATCATGTTCCAGCTTACACGCATCTTCTTTCGCAATCTCCGGACTCACTCCGAGATGCTCCAGCATTTTACTTAATACTGTATGGCGCTCATAAATATGAGTCGCAATCTGAGCCCCTTTATCCAGAAGTATCACTTTGCCATAACGGTCCATTGCAATATAACTATCCTCACGCAACAGCTTCATCGCATGACTCACACTCGGTTTCGATACGCCAAGCATCGTTGCAATATCAATGGAACGAACACCGCCCCCCTGCTTAGACAACACTAAAATTGCCTCCAAATAATCCTCCGCCGATTTTCTAATTTGCATTCAAAATACCTCCCATACTGTTTTGATATTAACACAATATGAGGAATTTTTCAATTGCTCTTCTTGAGAACAGTCGTCATTTAGCGTCTGTATTGAAATTAGATTCCCAATGCAATCTCCATCATCTTATTAAAGGAAGTCTGGCGAGCCTCTGCAGAAATCGCTTCTTCTCTGAACATATGGTCAGAAATAGTAAGAATACCAAGCGCTTCCTTACCAGCTCTTGCGGCATTCATAAACAGCGCTGCGCACTCCATTTCTGCGCAAAGAACACCCATTTTTCTCCATGCCTTAGAAGTCTCTGGGTTATCACTGTAGAACACATCAGAAGATACAACAGTACCTACATGAACCGGAGTTCCCTGTTCCTTTGCAACCTCTACTGCTCTTGCAACCAGATTATAACTTGCAGTCGGTGCAAAAGTTCCCGGTAACTGATACTGGCTTCCATAATTAGAATCTGTGCATGCGCTCATAGCGATTACAACGTCCATTACATTTACATCATCCTGTAAAGCACCGGCAGAACCGATACGGATGATCTTTTCTACATCATAGAAATTGTAAAGCTCATAGCTGTAAATACCCATAGACGGCATACCCATTCCACCGCCCATAACGGATACCTGCTCTCCTTTATATGTTCCGGTATAACCAAACATATTTCTTACTGTATTAAAGCATACAGGATTCTCCAGGTATGTCTCTGCGATATATTTCGCACGCAGCGGATCTCCCGGCATCAGAACTTTCTTTGCAATGTCACCTTTCTTTGCAGTATTGTGTGGTGTTGGAATACACATAGTCATTTCCTCCTTTTTTGTTTTTTATCTCTATAGCAGCATTTAAAATGTTTTAAAAAATAAAATGAACAATCATTTTTCCATAACATAAACATTTTTTCACTGCCATGAAGTACATATTTATTTTAGTAAGTAACCTCCGCTTTTCCCTTGCCTCTGGCCAGAAGATCTTTCTGTAAACGGATTGCTTCTTTTGTCAGTGCCTCTGTATCCATTTTCAGCTTACCATCATATTTCAGGAATTCACCTGCTACCATAGTATATTTTACACTCTGACTGTTGCTGCTGTAAAGGATCGATGAAATCGGATTGTAGAATGGGAATGTATCCGGCTGGTAAAGATCCCAGATAACCAGATCCGCCGGTGCTCCCTCTTTCATTCTTCCGCTTCCAAACGGAAATGCCTGGTGGCTTTCCATCAGATGTTTCCAGATTTCCTCAGCTGTATATGCCGCAGAGTTTCTGTCCTGATACTTTCCAAGCAGTCCAAAAAGTCTCGCCTGCTCCATCGGATTCAGCGTATTAGAGCTTGCCGCTCCATCTGTTCCAAAGCCATAGTTTAACTTCTTATAATGATCAAAGAATCCACCCTTACCAGAAGCCAGCTTCATGTAAGTCTTAGGACAAAATGCAAACCAGGTATCATCTCTTAAATATTTCAGGTCATCCTCTTCGATCCACAGTCCATGTCCAATCAGCACTTTACAGTCAAATCCGCCCGCCTCATGAAGAATTCCAAACGGTGTCATCCCTGTTTCTTTTCTGGCTTTCTCAACCTGTACATCTTCTTCGGATACATGAAGATGAATTGGCAAATCCAGTTCCTTAGCCACGTCAATGATTTCTTTCAGAGTCGGTGACGGGCAGGTATAATTGGCATGTGGTCCCATATGAAATGCGATTTTATCCGAATCATTTCTATGCTCCAGAATAAATTCTTTTACCTGCGCCAGACGCTCGTGAAAACCAGGAGTCATACCAAACAATGTCGGTGCCAGGTCTCCGCGGATTCCTGTCTCTTTTACAGCTTTCAGAACCTGTTCCTCTCCGAAATAGTGATCTGCAAAAACAGTCACACCATTATTGATCATCTCAGAGATTCCCATCAATGTTCCGATATAAACATCATCATCCGTCATCTTGCTCTCATATGGCCAGATCATCTCATTAAACCAGGCATCTGCAGTTACATCCTCTGCAATTCCCTTAAAAATGTTCATAGCGGTATGAGTGTGAAGATTTGCCAGACCTGGGCTCACAAAGTATTTGCTGCAGTCGATCGTCTCATCTGCCACAACAGAATGGTCATCTTCATTCTCTGCAACAATTCTGAGGATTTTTCCATCTTTAATATAAACATTCTGTTTCAGTGTGCATTTCGCTTCTTCATCCAGAAGTCCTGCATTCTGAAGTAAAATTGTTTTCTGCATAAATTCACCCTTTCCATATTGCCAGTAAAATCCATGTGTGGTAGCATATTTCTCATAATTACACCAAAAGGAGTTTTCCATCATGAAAAAAGCACTGATCATTGGTTCTACTGTTGTAGATGTTATTGTAAATCTTGTTGATTCTCTCCCCACAACCGGAGAAGATGTCCACGTCCGCAGCCAGCATATGTCTCTGGGTGGATGCGCTTATAATGTATCTGATTCCGTCCGTCACTTCCAGGTTCCCTATATCCTCTTCTCCCCTGTAGGCACAGGCGTCTATGGATATTTCGTAAGGGAAGAATTAAAGAAAAAAGGAATCTCCAGCCCTATCCCGTCTCCTGACATGGACAATGGCTGCTGTTACTGTTTCGTAGAGAAAAGCGGGGAACGCACCTTCATCTCCTATCATGGCGCAGAATATCTCTTCCAGAAAGACTGGTTTAACCTTATTGATACAGAAGAAATTGATTCTGTATACATCTGTGGTCTTGAAATTGAAGAAACTACCGGAAGTAATGTCGTAGAGTTCCTGGAAAAGAATCCAGAACTTACTGTTTTCTTCGCCCCTGGACCACGACTCACTGTCATTGATCCTGCTCTTGTAAATCGCATTTACAACCTCTCACCGATTCTGCACCTTAATGAGACAGAAGCACTGGAAGTCAGCCAGAAATCATCTGTTTCAGAAGCCGGTGCATATCTCTATAGCAAGACGCATAACACCGTAATCATCACCCTCGGCGAAAAAGGCTGTTACTATTTCGACGGAGCCACCGAAGAAATTGTCCCGCCAGTACCAACCGCTCAGGCAGACACCATCGGAGCAGGTGATTCACACATCGGCTCTGTCATTGCCTGTCTGAAAAAAGGCGACAGTTTACATGATGCTATTGCAAAAGCAAACCGCGTTTCCTCTGCTGTTGTAGCAACTTCGTCTGCAATCCTGCCAGATGAGGAATTTGCGAAACTGGCTTTTTGAAATCAGGCTAATATTCGCAATTAAAATAAACATTTACCGTTCACTCTATCCTTAATAACCCTTAACTCTACTTCTATAATTGATTTTAAAATATAAGAGAAATCTCAAATATCAGCCTCTCACAGATTTGATTATTCTGTATACAAGCATCCCTGCTTTATTGCCATCTGCAATATAAGCAGGGATTTTCTTGTTTAAAGCATTCAGGCGACACATTTTCACCTGTTACTTTATTACTCTTCTTTTTACTTACTGCTCAGACGCTCTTTTTTCTTTTTCTGTCCATAATAGTAAACACCAAGTCCGACCAGAGTTGTCAGATAAGGTACCATCAGGATAATTTCATATGGCATAACGGAGGTAAGCTGCATAACGTTTGCAACCGCCTGCGCAATACCAAATAGCAGGGATACGAGGAAACCACCAATCGGAGTATTTCCACCCATGCTTGCTGCTGCTAGGGCAATAAAGCCTCGGCCGCCCGCCATATCCTTTGTGAACATATTCATATATCCACCGGACAGATAGAAACCACCCATCGCCGCCAGCACACCACTGATGATCAGCGCGATGTACTGAATCTTTCTTGAGCTGATACCTACGGATTCTGCTGCATTCTTATTCTCACCAACTGCACGAATTGCAAGTCCCAGAGGTGTTTTATACAGAAACAGATGAAGCAGGATCACTGCCAGGATAGAAAACCATGTCAGAATATTCTGTCCGGAAAGAACACTTCCGATAAACGGAATCTTCTCAATAAACGGAATCACTACTGACGGTGCAGACACACTTCGGATAGAAGAAGAAACACCTCTGTCTCCGGATACTGCAACCAGAAGTAATACAGTTCCACCAGTCGCCGTCAGGTTGATAGCGATAGCTGCCAGGATCTCATCCGTCTTCAGATTCAGGATAAAAAATGCAAGGATCAGACCGATCAGTCCACCGATCACCATAGTGATCAGAAGTCCCAGCCATGCGCTATGAGTCAATGATGAAAAAATAACTCCGAACAGAGCAGAAAACAGCATGATTCCCTCAAGAGCCATGTTACAGATTCCAGCTTTCGCTGCAACAGCAGCTGCCAGGGTTGCAAACAGGATCGGAGTTGCCGATCTTAAAATCGTTGAAAAAAAGTCAGGGGATAAAATCGCACTCCACATACCTATACCGCCTCCTCATCTTTCAGTGCTGCTTTTGCTTCTTTTGCAATGATCTTATGTTTATACTTGCTCAGGAACTGTTCAGCAACTACAAGCAGGATAATGATACCCTGTGTGATCTGAACGATCTCCAGTGTAACGTCTGTTCTTCGTGCCATGATAGAAGCTCCTGTACGCAGATAAGCAAGGAACAAAGCTGCAAAAGGTGTATACAATGGGTTCTTTTTGGAAAGTGTACAGATAATGATCGCATCCCATCCATATCCCAACAGAGAAGTCCAGGTAAATCTTGCGTAAATCGGGCTGAGCATTTCCACACCACCGCCTAAACCTGCAACAAAACCACCCAGAAGCTGGGAAATCATGATAACTTTCACAATGCTGATTCCTGAGTATCTTGCAAATTCTTCATTTTCACCGGCAAGACGGAGTTCATATCCTGTCTTTGTTCTGTAAAGGAAGAAATATCCAAGAACAGCCACTGCAATTGCAATGATAAAACCTAAATGTACACGAGTTCCCTGGATCAGCACCGGAAGTTCTGCAGCGTCTGCCAGTTTATAAGAAGCAGCACTCGCTTTCGGGTCACCGATTACATTATTTAACATATAGTTTCCAAAATATAACGCCAGATAGTTGATCATCAGGGATGAAACCATCTCAGATGCTGTCGTTGTAATCTTCATAATAGCAGGGATTGCTGTAAACAGTGCACCTACCAGTCCGGCACAAAGAAGTGCCATAAACGGAGATACAAAAGTGGCAGTCAGTTTGATAGCCACACAGGAAGCGATCAGACCACCGATGTGGAATGCACCCTCACCTGCCAGGTTGATCTGGTTTGCAGAAAACATAATGCAGACACCAGTACCTGTGAAGATCAGCGGAATCATGGATTCCACTACGTTACCCATACTTCTCTTGTTTGTAAAAGGACCAATCAGCAAATATTTAATTGCCTCCAGCGGCTGATCACTTACCAGGAAGATAATCACAAAAGAAATGGCAAGTGCGATCAGGACGGAAAAAACGGTCCTCACCATATCAAATCTTTTTGCACTATTCATATAAAACTCCCTCCAGTACATCATCATGCTTGATACCCAGCATATGCTGGCCAAGCTCGTCCTCTGTTACATTCTCCACGTCTGTAAAGAATCCGGCAAATTTGCCCTTATACATAACAGCAAGTCTGTCACTCAGGGAGAAAATCTCTGTAAGGTCTGCTGAGATCAGGATAACTGCACATCCGGCATCTCTAAACTCCAGAAGTCTCTTTCTGATAAATGCAGCGGCGCCTACGTCAATACCACGTGTCGGCTGGTTCGCAATAATAATATCCGGACCTGTAGAAAATTCTCTGGCAACGATAACCTTCTGAATATTTCCACCGGAAAGCATTCCGACGTTCTGCTTTCTGGATTTACATTTAATCATATACTCCTTGATCAGCTCATCACTTCTCTGCTCCATTGCCTTACGTTTCAGCAGAAATCTTCCGGAGAATTTCTTATCCTTATACTGGTTGGAAAATATATTTTCCATGATGCTCAGGTTTCCTGCGCATCCGGAAGTCATACGGTCCTCAGGGATATGTGCAAGTTTCAGTTCTCGGATGTCCTCAATGGAATCCTTCGCGATATCCTCACCCTTGATTTTAACTTCACCACTGTAGTTCTTATTAAGACCTGTCAGTGTATCAATCAGCTCACTCTGTCCATTACCCTCAACTCCGGCGATGCCAAGGATTTCTCCGCCCTTCAGGTCAAAAGAAAGATTGTCTACCTTCAGGACACCCTGTGCATTATGTACAGTCAGATTACGGACTCTCATAAATACATCATCGGTAAGGTGCTGTTCTTTCTTATCAAATTTCAGAGATACTTCTCTTCCCACCATCAGACGTGACATCTCCTGTGTGGAAATATCCTTTACATCGTATGTTCCCATGCTGCGTCCGTTTCTCATGATTGTCGCACGGTCGCAGATTTTCTTGATTTCATCCAGCTTATGGGAAATAAAGATAATCGTATGTCCTTTCTCTCTCAGCTTCATTAACTGAATGAAAAGCTCATCTGTTTCCTGTGGAGTCAGTACGGCTGTCGGCTCATCCAGGATCAGAATCTCCGCACCTCTGTAAAGAGCTTTCAGAATCTCAACTTTCTGTTTGATACCTACCGGAATCTCCTCTACCTTCTGACGGACATCAATGTCAAAGTTATATTCCTTCGCAATGTCCTCTGCAGCCTTGACTGCCTTGTCCATATCAATGAACAGGCCTTTCTTAGGCGCAACTCCCAGGATAATATTCTCGGCAACCGTAAGTGAAGGTACCAGCATGAAATGCTGATGGACCATACCGATCCCCTTGCTGATCGCGTCCTGTGGAGATTTGATCGTTGTCGGCTGTCCCTTAAGAATAATCTCACCCTGATCAGGTGCTTCCAGTCCGAACAGTACCTTCATCAGCGTACTCTTACCGGCACCGTTCTCTCCAAGCATCGCGTGAATCTCCCCCTTACGAAGCTCAAGGGATACATCTTCATTGGCTACCACACCATTACCGTAAATTTTCATGATGTGGTTCATCTGTAATACAGTCTGATTACCCAATCTGTTCACCTCGTTTCTTATTTATTTATCACATATATCAGGTTCAAAAAACTCAAAAACTTTACTTTTGCACGATACGCTTTTGGAACCTGATATCATTGCTCATCTTTGACCAAAACCTTGTATCAGACAAGGGCTTTGTAATCTGCATCTTTACGAACTATAAGCAAATCATTCACTGCAAGACACAGAATGCGCATCATGCGAAACAGCATGACGCGCACCTTTGCTTGTCATCTTGATATATTTGGTGTCTCCATTATCAGACAGTCTAATATATTGCCGGCCCAAGGCCTGGTCGTTTTTTCATTATTCAGTTCAACGATGTTATTGTCAAAAAAACTTTTGCCCTTAGCTTAATTTTGCAGAATCGATCAGTGCCTGAACATCATCCGGGCTCATTGCATCATCGCCAAGAGTAGTCGGAACTGTGATCTTACCATCAATGATATCCTGTTTCAGTTCTTCTACTTTTGTACGGATGTCTTCCGGAACTACTTCTTCATAATGCTCGTCTTCTACAAGCTCAACACCGCCATCTGCAAGTCCGAGGTATTCAAGAGTACCGTATGGAAGCTCCCCGTCTATATCTTCTTTGATTGCACGTACCAGAGAGTTTCCTACGTTCTTAAGAGCAGATGTAGGAATGTTTGCTGCGTAATCCGGAAGAACTGCTGCCTGGTCAGAGTCAACACCAAACGCATATCTCTTAGCATCTACAGCGGCTTCGATCTGTCCGAGACCTGCACTTCCTGCTACGTTGAATCCTATGTCTGCGCCATTCTGATACTGAGTAAGAGCCATATCCTTACCTGCTGCAGAATCATAGAAGTTACCTACATAAGCAAGAGCAACCTGTGTTTCTTCATCGATATCCTTTGCACCCTGGATATATCCAACAAGGAAGTCCTCGATAACAGAGTTGTCCATACCGCCAAGGAATCCGATGATCTTATTGGAAGGATCGATCATATCAAGAGAATCATCTGTAGTCATCATTGCAGCCATAGCGCCCAGAAGATAGGATACTTCGTTCTGTTTGTACATTACGTTGTATACATTGTCCTCACCGCCTGCACTGTAATCAAAAGCTTCATCAAAGAAGATGAATTTCTGATCCGGATAATCATTCGCTGCATTTGTAAGAGCATCCAGCATCTGATAAGTACCGCAGATGATCATATCATAAGAACCGTCATCACAGTAATCATACATTGTAGGCTCCCATTTTGCTTCATCTGCTGATGTAGCTCCCATCTGCTCTACTTTGTAAGTAAACTTGTCTTCTCCAAGTTCTTCCTGCAGTGCTTCCATTCCGGCATTTGCAGAGTCAAAGAAAGATTTGTCACCCAGAGTTCCGTTAAGCAGAAGTGCTACTTTGTATGGCTCACCATCGTCTTTTGCCATAACCGGTACGGTTGCCACTCCCATGGACAGGATCATTGATGCGGTAAGAGTTGCTGCTACTAATTTTTTCTTCATTATTTAGTTCCTCCTTTTCCTTTTGCCTGTTCAGCCTTTTTAACGCTCTTTACTGTTTCCTGAACTAAATCCTGCAGAGAAATGGTTCTGTATTCTCCTCTCATATAGGTGTCCAGCCTGGAAAATGCCGGATGGATCAGTTCAGGGGGAATGGCTTTCATTCCCTGTTGAATTGCCAGAAGCGGCATGATCATTCCCGCATTACAGTCCACATCAACGCCACACATGGTAATGATATGGAGTGTCTTGCGAAAATCGCCGTTTCCATATATTAATGCGATGATCTCACAGCACGCATTAGGGTACGCATGGATCCAGTTATATTTTTTGTATCTGTCCATACATGCATATAATGCATCCTGCCAGTTCTCATAACGTATACAGCAGTCATACGCGTAAGAGATCACCGAATAATATTCACTGTCTTTCGGAATCATCTGTATAGAAGTTCTCACCACGCTGCGGATATCGTCATCCACAAACGCCAGCGAAGTCATTACTGCGTTAAAAACTTCTCCCAGAATCCCGTTATTTGCATGGGAAACTTCTCCGTCCCGCCACGCAAGCATCGCTGCAATATAAGGTCTTCCCGGTGCTGTCATACCACATACACCGGCCCTCATCTGAGCTCCGATCCATTCATTAAACGGATTGCAGTGTGTACCGCTCTCCGGTGGAAAAATACCATTCTTAATATTACGGATAGCAAGTTCCTCGGCAGACCATCCACACGGGATCAGTCCTACCCAGGCAAGTGCAATATCCTCTGATGTGACCTCATATCCTTTTTTTGAAAATGCATCCAGAAATGCAAGTTCAAAGGTTATATCATCATTATATGTATTGGGTTCTCTTAAAAATTCCTCTACATCTCCAAAAGTTTTCTTTAAATTCTCGCTGGTATAGCCTTCTACCATAGTTCCCATTGCGCCGCCAATCAGCTGTGCAAGCCACCCTGCGTGAATTTTCTCTTCAAATTCCGAAGTTGTGCAGTCTACCGTAACCGCCTTCGGAAAAATAACCTGCTCTTCATACTCCTCAAAGGAGTGATAATATCTGTAATTCCAGTATGGTGATGTATCATCTTTTACTGCATTTGCCAGCTCTCTGCGAAGTAAAGCTGAAATCTGATGAAGCTTCACAAAATCTTTCTTTGCATGTGCCAAAAGTCCATCCTGTAAAAGCTGATACCCTTTCTCACTGACCTGATATCCTCTGTTCTCCAAAGCCTGAACCGCAGCTACCATGATTTTCTCCGGTGCTCCTGAACCCGGTACATTACTGCCCCAGTCAAGAGACAGGTTATCATCATAGAAACCAGATACATCTACATTATCTGTCCATGTCTGCTCTTCTTCGCTTCGAATCACAGGCTGTGCGTTCCAGAAAATATTCTGCGCCATCTCCCATGCTTTCATATAATTAAATTCTCCTTTTAAAAAGTACTTGAAAATTTCATTCTGCAATCTGTACTAAAAAGTGGGAGTTTTACCCACATTTTGGTTTAACATACCTATTGTAACGTACTTTTATCAGAATTTCTACCCTTTTTTAGACAAAAGGTGTGCTTTTCCATAATATAGGTTACTATTCACTGCGTTCTCAGTAACACGCTTCGCGATGCAGAAAATATGGACCTCCGATAACAACAACCGATAATTATCAATAAATTTTGTCCAAAAGAACTGGTAAGCGCTATTTTTTTCTTGTATAATAGCGTGATATGATGTTTTGATGGTTACTGTTCTCTTTGTGTCCGGTAACTTTTGATGAGCAAAACTCTCACAACATCCACTATTTAGGAGGAGGAAATTATTTATGTACGCACTTTTTACTCTGTTTGCAGGTGCCTGCCAGTCTGCTATGGGCAGCCTGAACCGTATGCTCACAGATTATGTGGGAATGTTTGGCATGAGTCTTGTCGTTCATGCAGTTGGCGGTATCCTTCTGATCTTATACATGAAACTGTACTGCCATGAGAAATTAAAAATCTCCGGAATGCCATGGTACCTGTATTCTGCCGGATTCTTTGGCATCTTTCTGGTTGTTACTTCCAGTTACTGCATCGGAGCACTCGGAGTTTCCGTAATGACATGTCTCTCCGTCACCGGACAGCTTGTGATCTCTGCAGTGATCGACCACTTCGGCTGGTTCGGCGTTCCAAAAATTCCGTTCAATCTGAAGCGTCTTCCCTGCTTTGCTCTGATCTTAGTCGGTCTGATCATCATCAATCTTTCATGAAAGGAGTTTTATCATGGCATTTGTACTTACTCTGGCATTCGTAAACGGATGTGCAACCGTCATTTCTAAAATGATTAACTACCGCTGTACCAAATACCTGGGAACAAATAATGGTTCTCTTGTTAACTATATCGTTGCCAGCGTGTTATCTTTTATACTCCTGCTGGTATCCTCCAGATTTTCCGTAAATCTGTACTCTTTCAGTCAGGCACCCTGGTGGGCTTACCTTGGAGGTGCATTCGGAATCGTGGCATTTATTATTTCCATGATCACACTCTCTCACCTCAAGGTTATGGAATCCACCATTCTCCTGCTGGTCGGTCAGTTAACCGCAGGCATTCTCTTCGATGCACTGATGTTCCAGAATATCAGTCTTAAAAAGCTTCTCGGTATCGTTCTTGTTGCTGCCGGAATTATCTGGGACAATCGGATTTCGCACGGTCCTGAGCAATAAGCAGTCTCAACGCTCCCACACCCACGCGCACAGCCATGTCTGTGTCGTGGCACTGCGGGTTGTCCATTCCTCTCTTTGCCCTCTCCTGGTTTCCAACCGCCAGGAAAGCTGCTCCACAGCGTACTCTCAGATAATTACCAACTGTGAAAAGCGCCGCTGATTCCATTTCTGACGCAAGACATCCAAGTCTCATCCATGCTTCCCATTTATTCTCAAGTTCATAGCTTACCGGTTTTGTCTGTGGAGAATGCTGTCCATAGAAAGAGTCTTTACTCTGCACCACTCCTGTGTGGTAATTACATCCCATCTCTTTTGCAGAATCTACCAACGCATTCACTATTTCCAGATTCGGCACTGCCGGAAATTCAATCGGTGCATATTCCTTGCTTGTACCTTCCATACGGATAGATCCTGTTGCAACGACAATATCACCGCCTTTTACGCTCAGATCCATTCCACCGCAGGTTCCGACTCTGATAAAAGTATCTGCCCCACACTGTACCAGTTCTTCCAGAGCGATAGCAGTGGACGGTCCGCCGATTCCGGTAGAAGTCACGCTGACTTTCTCTCCGTCCAGATAGCCGGTATAAGTTACAAATTCCCTCTTATCTGCAATCTGTACCGGATCATCAAAGTACTTGGCAATCGCCGCACATCTCTTTGGATCTCCCGGCATAAGAACGTATTTGCCTACCTCTCCCGGCGCTACATCAATGTGAAATGCTCTTCCGTTGTCTGAATAAACCATATCCTGTCCTCTCTTTCCTTTTTGTTTCTGTTATTACTTTTATTAATTTTACCAACTTTCTATATTCCTATATTTAATACGCTTATCCTATATGTCATTGCTGTTCCCAGTAATATCATTCCTGTTCACACGCCACCCACGATGTGTTTTGACAAATAACTGACTCATTCGCAGGAAAGACGCGTACATATTCCCTTTGTCTCTTCTATCGCTTCACGAAGAATCCCTTCTCCATCAAGTTCCTGCACATCAATTCCATCCGCATAGACGCATGCATATTCATCAATTCCAAAGAACTTACACAGTGCCTCCATATAAGTGCTTCCCTGCTCCATATCGCTGTCAGCCCAGATTCCTCCTCTGGTAGTAAGGAAAAGCAGCCATTTCGCCTTGCAGAGGCCATACAATCCACTCTCGTTACATCCAAATGTAATGCCTTCTGCGGAAATATTCTCAATATAAACCTTCAGGACCGCCGGAATGCTCAGATCCCAGAAAGGTGCCGCCACGATTACCCCGTCCGCTTCCCGGAACTGGTTTCCGTATTTAAATACAGGTGCATCGTATTCTTTTTTAGCCAGAAGCTCATCGCGCTCTTTTAATGTCTCTGTTTTCCAGTACATCAAGTCCAGATCCATCAGATTCAGAATTTCCAGATTCCAGTCTGAATGTTCTTTTCTCACTGTATCCAGTGCTGCTTCCAGAAGCTTTTTAGTTCTGGATTCTTCCCTGCGGACACACGCATCAATCACAAGAATTGTTTTTTTCAAAACATTTCCTCCTGTTTTTTCATATTTATTTTTAAGTCTTATTATTTTACATACAATTATACAGGTTTTCAGATTCTTTTACAACTATGAAATACGCGGGAACGCAAAAAAATGTTGGTGTGCTAATTTTTTTTGCATACCAACATTTTCATATAACATCATATTATTTATCATCTCCCGTAAGGCGTAAAACATCACGAATTTCTTCCTCATCCATATCAAGGATGATTGCCAGTTCCTCTACGCTGAACTTAGCACTTTCATCATCGTCACCCTCTGTGAGCTCACGTACCGCTGATTCCAGTTTTTCAACCTTTGCCACCAGATAATCGTCTTCAAACTTTCTCTGTGTCTGTTCTTCGATCGCATTGCGTATTCCCGCACGGATACGTCCAAGCAGCCAGTTTTCATCCTTCCGGGCCGCTTCTTCCTCTCCAAGAGCCATCAGAAGGCTGATATTTGCCTCCTGAATCAGATCAGCGATAAAAATCTCCTCACAGTTCATTTCAACCGCCATTTCGGCTGCTGCGCGCAGATATTTCTGTGACAGTTCTGCCTGTGCCATAGTATCTCCCTGAGAAAGCAGTGCAAAAAGCTCTTCAGCACTTCTTGTTCCCTGCTCCTGTTCCTCTAACCCTTCCAGATATTCTTTCAGATAAACTTTCTCTTCCGGTGTTAAAGGTACTTTCTCTTCGCTCTGTGCAGATTCCTCTTCATGTTCTTCCTGTGGCGCCGCCGAAAGCACCTCTGCACCTTCAATCGTAATGCCTTTTAATTTCAGATACTGTAAAATTTTGATCAGCTGTGATTTATCCAGATCCAGTTCCCCAAAACATTCTTTTATCTGTGCCGGTTTCAGCACTTTCCCATTTTTCTCACCAAGCTCGCAGGCCTCTGTGAGCTTCTGCTGAAATTTCTGTATATCCATACTAGTAATCTCCTTATATCCTTATTCTATCTAACATCTTCAATTCGACTCTGGCATCATTCTATAGTATTCTTTCCCAAAAACACTATGAATTAACTATACAACAAAATATTATCCCTGTAAAACAGAAAAAGTACCGTCTTTAAACGGTACTTTATTCTGAATGCGGATAACAGGACTTGAACCTGCACGGGAAGCCCACTGGTACCTAAAACCAGCGCGTCTGCCAATTCCGCCATATCCGCATCTTTATAAATTGTAGATTACTGCTCCAGCCAATATACCAACAAGTTGATTGTTGATGTACCAGTTTCTACAGAAGCAATAAAATAGCGGAAACCTCTTCATAAGATTTCCGCTATTTAATGAAGCATCGGGGATTCGAACCCCGGACAACTTGATTAAAAGTCAAGTGCTCTACCGACTGAGCTAATGCTCCATATTGAGACTGGGCTAGCTGGATTCGAACCAGCGAATGCAGCAGTCAAAGTGCTGTGCCTTACCGCTTGGCGATAGCCCAAAGGCGAAGGGTGGATACAGGGATTCGAACCCTGGGCCTCCAGAGCCACAATCTGGCGCGCTAACCAACTGCGCTATACCCACCACAGCGTGCCTGAAGGGATTCGAACCCCCGACCCACGGCTTAGAAGGCCGTTGCTCTATCCAGCTGAGCTACAGACACATCTCTCTGTGCATACAGAGAAGCGGGTGATGGGAATCGAACCCACGTATCTAGCTTGGAAGGCTAGTGTTCTACCATTGAACTACACCCGCATTTCGCTGAAACGGTAATGTTGTTGTTACAGCAGTCGGGGTGACAGGATTCGAACCTGCGGCCTCCTGGTCCCAAACCAGGCGCTCTAGCCAAACTGAGCCACACCCCGCTGTTTTTCTTTATTTATTTGTGCTTCGTTGTCCGACGCAAGACATATTATATGGTAAGCCACCCCAAATGTCAACACTTTTTTTCAATTTTTTTTGTTTTTTTTTGAAAAAGTGATTTTTTCGGTTTCAAAAAGTGCCGCAAAGCCGCTAAAATCAAGGCTTTGCGGGCTTTCCACTTTTTTGAAAAAAGTTTCATTTTTTTGCTTAAAAAATGGTTTGCGGGCATGGTTTTTAAGATTTTTTGTAAAAAAATATTTTTTTCGCACAATAAAAAAATCTCAATTTTTTATTACTCTTTTTATTTTAGATGTCTTCATAAATGAGCAAACTCAAAATATATTGTGTCCACAGTTATGGGGACATTATTTCAAAGGTATTTTATTTCTATCTGAGGATATTTTCCCTCTTCGATTTCCATAACTGCATAGCTCGGTCTGCGGCCACGCTGACGCGGATAGGTAAGACTGCCTGGATTAATCACAAGAATTCCGTCCTCTTCTTCGACTACCGGAGTATGGGTATGACCATACATTACGATCTGGCAGTCTTTTGCCTTTGCTTTCTCCACAATCCGGCTATGATCTCTGGACACAAAATAATAGTGTCCATGTGTCACCAGAATTTTATAGCCTTCCAGTGTTATCTCTTCTTCCTGTGGAAGATCTGTGAAAAAGTCATTATTCCCGGCAACAATGCTGCATGGGCATTCTGCCAGAGCTTCAATAAAGATTTCTCTTCCCTCTACATCGCCACAGTGGATCAGATAATCAAAAGGCGCCTCTCTGTACACTGCTTCCTCCAGATTTTCATCCCGTCCATGAGTATCGCTTACGATCAGTACCTTCATCTCAGTTCTTCCTTTATAGCACGCAGAGCTTTGCCACGATGGCTGATCTTATTTTTTTCTTCCATAGACAGTTCCGCAGAAGTACATCCATATTCAGGAAGATAGAAAATCGGATCATATCCAAATCCGTTCTCGCCCTTCTCTTCGTACCCTATACGGCCTTCCATTGTTCCACGTACTGTTTTTACACTTCCATCCGGAAAAGCCGCTGCAACGGCACATACGAACCTTGCAGTACGTTTCTCGTCCGGCACACCATTCAATCTTTCTATCAAATTGGCATTCTTAATGCGATAGGAGGTATCTTCTCCCATATAACGCGCAGAGTATATGCCAGGCTCTTTGTTCAGATAGTCAATCTCCAGGCCAGAATCATCCGCAAGAGTGATCTCCCCTGTCATTTCGCAAATCGTTTTCGCCTTGATTATGGCATTTTCTTCAAAGGTAGAGCCATCTTCTACGATGTCTGCTTGGATTCCTGCTTCTTTCATAGAAACAACTTCCACATCCATATCCGCAAGAATTTCCCGGATTTCTTTCATCTTGTCCTGATTACCGGTAGCAAAAATTATTTTTTTCATAATTCTTTATATCCTCTGTTTTATTTATTTCCATTTACTTCTGTATCCGTTTACTGTTTACGCTGTTCTGAATAACTTTCCAGCACATTCTTTTCAAAATAACTATGCTGCTTACTTATTTTTCTTCGGCGGGCGTGGTCCCAGAAACTGGTAATAATAAGTTTTCAGCATTCCATTATAAATCTTTCGGTTCTTGTCCGCTTTTCTTCCGATATCAT
Organism: Blautia sp. HCP3S3_B11; assembly: GCF_052064435.1. Taxonomy (NCBI): domain Bacteria; kingdom Bacillati; phylum Bacillota; class Clostridia; order Lachnospirales; family Lachnospiraceae; genus Blautia; species Blautia sp. HCP3S3_B11. Next base: position 34,296 of record NZ_JBQHVP010000006.1, on the reverse strand, counting down.
TCTCTGCTTTTTCATAAGATGTGATCAGATACATCGACCACTTATCCAGTCTTGCATAACTTTCCCCGATTTCTCTGTAAAGCTGCGCAAGATTCTCTTTTTCTTCCAGTCGTTCGCCGTATGGCGGGTTTGTGATGATAAATCCATATGGCTTCGGATGGCGGAGTTCTTTTACCGGTCTCTGCTGGAAATGGATCAGCTTGTCCACCCCTGCCATTTTTGCATTTGCCCTGGCTGCTTTCAAAGCTTCCGGATCAATGTCAAAGCCCTGGATATCTGTATCAATGTTAAGATTTACCCTGTCCTGCGCTTCCTCATTGGCATCATACCAACATTTTCTCGGAACTAAGTGTTTCCAGTCTTCTGCCAGGAAAGAACGGTTCATTCCCGGCGCAATGTCTGCTGCCATCATCGCAGCCTCGATCGGGAAAGTACCACTGCCGCAGAATGGATCGACCAGGATTCTGTCTTTATTCCATGGTGTGAGCATGATCAGCGCAGAGGCAAGCGTCTCTGTAATCGGAGCTTTTACTGTCATTTTACGATATCCTCTTTTGTGCAGGGATACGCCTGAAGTATCAATACCAATTGTAGCCACATCTTTCATAAATGCCACACGGATCGGAAAGCTTGCTCCGTCCTCCTCAAACCAGGACACCCCGTATACGCCCTTCAGACGCTCTACAATCGCTTTTTTCATAATAGACTGGATATCTGATGGGCTAAAGAGTTTACTTTTAACAGAATTCGCTTTTGCGACCCAGAACTTGCCATCCTTTGGAATGTAGTTTTCCCACGGAAGAGCCTTTGTCTTCTCGAAAAGCTCATCGAACGTTTCCGCCTTTACTTCAGCTACTTTCAGCAGGATTCTCTCCGTGGAACGCAGAAATATGTTAGCATCTGCAATTCCCTGGGCGTCTGCCTCAAATGTCACTTTGCCGTCCTCAACTTTTGTGATCTCGTAGCCAAGATCAAGGATCTCGCGTTTTAATACTGCCTCCATGCCAAAGTGACAAGGTGCGATCAATTCAAATTTTTCCATTCTTTGTCCTTTCTGATAATAATTCTTTCAATATCCGTCGATTAAAGATTTATACTTTTTACAACATTTTTTTCAAAATCTTTGATTGTGAACACGCCATCCTCAAAGATTGCATATGTAGGAGGATTTCCCTCTTTTGGAATGGATACAGAACCCGGATTTAACAATACATATCCCTCTTTCTGTTCTGCCTTAAGTACGTGAGTATGTCCATGAATAAGGATGTCTCCCTCCTGAATCGGCGGCAGGTTATTCTCATTGTAGACATGTCCATGTGTAGCATAGAAAGTTCTTCCATCCAGATTTAAAATGCAGTAATCTGCCATAACAGGGAACTGTAATACCATCTGGTCCACTTCTGCTTCACAGTTTCCGCGCACAGCATAGATTTCTCTTTTCATGTCATTCAGCATGGCAATGACCTCTTTCGGGGCATATTCCTTCGGAAGATCATTTCTCGGGCCATGATAAAGCAGATCGCCCAGCAGTACCAGGCGCTCTGCCTTTTCTTCTTTATAAGCATCCAGCATCTTTCTGCAGTAATATGCAGAACCATGGACATCTGACGCAAACATATATTTCATAGTAAATATTCTCCTCTTTTCAATTAATCTGTATTTTCCTGCATCCAAATAGTACGTCTCTGTTCACTTCATTCCAGGTAACGCAGCCAAAATTCATTCCCGGTTGCCTACGGCAAAGGAATTTTGGCTTGTATTCTTAAGGATTTTAGCATATATACACCTTATCATGCTTATGCCGAAATTACAAGATTTCTTCCCCTATATGCTTCAAAACCACCTATCACAGAACGGGTACGGTAGCCCAGTTTGGCAAGCTGACGGGCAAGAAGAAGGCTTGCACCACCTCTGTCACAATATAATACCAGTGTTTTTCCTTTGGGAAATGTGGTATGTTCATCAATTTCAGCGTATGGCATGTTCACTGCTCCTTTTACATGGCTATGTGCATATGCCTCTCTTTCGCGCAGATCTATAATTAATGCGTCCCTGCGGTCCACATAATAATCCAGCATTTTTGCAGAAATCGTTTCCACTGGAAACATGGCAGACTCCTTTTTGCTATATCATATGTATGTAGAAATAAAATGTTGAATTTTCGTAACTATTCAGCAGTCTACTATCCCGCGAGGTGTTTTGGCATGAACATGCCAAAATCCCGAGACATACAAGTCAAAATCTCATCGCCGAAGGCGATTTTTAATGGATTTTGACTCGTAACTGTGAAGGTACTGAACAGTTACGAATTTTCCTAAAAAGAATCCCGCCTGTATTTTTTTATCTACGGCAAATTGATTTAGCAGCATAATTCCTCCCCGACCTATTTCAATCCTGCCGAAAAGATTTTTATCACAGAATTACCGCAATATAATTACATATATGCATTCAAAAACTGCCAGCAGATTATTCCACTGGCAGTTTTTTTACTTCAGGCAGCTTTTTTTACTTCAGCCTGTTTTGTATTATTTAAGCACAGGCTAAATGCGAATTTTTATCACTAAGTCATCCAACATTCGGCATAGAATTGCGTTGCGAAAACGAATCGCAAATATCCGCTTAACTTAGTATCTGTCCTCTTCTGAGCTATAAGACTGGGAGGTCTTATTTTTCATTTTGTTTTTTGCTTTATCTCTGCTGTCTGTTTCGTTTTTGCTTCTTGCATTGTCAGTATGGTTCATTTCGTTTCCATAGCTGTTTTTGCTTGTTGTGTCTGTGTAATTTCTACTGTTTTTACTCTCAGATTCATAATTTTTTGCCATTATTTTATTCCTCCTGATGCGTTTTATCTATCCGGCTCTTCTGGAAGTCCAAAAGAATCCGGACAGTTTTATGTCGCACTTCATTACTGAATGTGCTTCACATTGACTATTATCCCAAAAACGCGGGGGAATATTCATCAAAATATGTTGCTTTTTTCACCAAGCTATATTATAATCATACCTGTAAAAAGAATTTACCCTTCAAAAATTTTTTTTACATAAACCCCTTATTTAATTATTTATACTCCCCTCGAAACACCCGGTAGCTCCCCTACCGGGTGTTTCACTGTGGATTTATAAGGGGTTCGGGAGGGATGCCCTGTTCCAGTCCTCTTGTGGCAAATGTGTGGCGGAGAACGTGTGGATAAATATGCTCAAACTCCACTCCGGAGGCTTTAATCTTATTTTCTATTTTTTTCATATCATTATTTACAGCAGTATCACTGATATGCCTTCCCCATGGATTTGTAAATACCAGATCAGGGAAATCATGCCAATTTACGGATAAATCTTTAAAAGTCGGAATAAAACACTCTATGTTTTATCCTCATATCTGAGAATATCCATAGACCCCACGGATAACCATTAGCATCCAACATTTTTTCCAGATCAAATCTTATTTCAAGTTCTTCCATTTATGCTTCCGCCTTTATTCAGAAAAAACCGATGGTATGACCTGAACAGTCAATACCATCGGTTTTACTTTTCATTCAATGAAATTTAATAATACACAGCATCCCTGCACAGGAATCATACCGGTTTATCTTACACTCTCAGAGAAAAAGATCATTTTACCACGACCTTCTTTACACCAGACCAGGGACTGAAGACCTTCTTACCGTCTTCACTGGTACGGTTCCAGGAGTGGAGACCTGCATAATAGGTTCCGGGAGTTACATTTCTAAAGGTAACTGTCACCGTATTTCCATTCTTTACTTTCTTTACAAGTGTTCCGTAATTTACAGGACGCTTCTCCTCATTTACTTTTTTGTATTCTTTTCCAAGTACGATATCATATCCTTCTGCATCACTGCATACTGTATATGTCACTGTCACAGTCTGTTTCGATACTTTTACATTTTTGATCTTCGGTGTCTCCGGAGTTACTGCATCCACCCGGAACTCTTTCAATTCTGACCACAGTCCGAAGACTTTCTTTCCGTCAGTTCCCCGTATCCATGCGTGGCAGGCAGCATAATAAGTACCTTTTTCCACATACTGCATCAGAGTCTCGGTACCCAGTTTATTTTTGCTGATTTTATAATACTCTCTGGTCTTGAGCATATCCGCAGACGTTCCGATGACATAATCATAACCGGCGGCTCCCGCTGCTTCCCCTGTAAGTAAGATCGTTATCTTATTTCCAGCTGCGTTTACAAAGTCGACCCATGCCTTCGCCGGACTAAGGTATGTTCCCGCATGGTCCTGAACAGAACCGTCTGTATTATGAACCGTACCGTCCGGCTTATAAACGGTTCCGTCCGGTGCTGTCACCACATTGTCTTTATCTATTACCGGTCTGTTTCCATCTTCGTCCAGCTCAATTCTGATACCGTCCGGAAGAACGATGGTTCCGTCAGGCAGGATCACTGTACCATTCGGTGTCTCAAAGCTTCCATCCGGTTTTGCCTTTGTTCCGTCAGGATACTCCTGTGGAACTATCTTTAAGAAAGATGCAGAAATGGTATGATTGCTTATGACATCTTTAAAAGTATAGGAAGACTGGGCTCCCACACTCTTTCCATCTACCAGTACATCCGCGATCTCATAACCGCTGTCAGGAGTAATGGTGAAGGTCTTATCCAACCACTCCCGGATACTGCAGTTTCCTGACGGCGTGATCGTTCCGCCTGTACCTGCAGAAGCGGTAATCGTATAATAACTGTAGGATGGAACCAGCCATCTGGCATACAGTGTAGTATCTCCCTGAACTGCACTCTTACCAAAATCCCACCTGCTGACAGAAGTAAAAGCAGGGTCACTGTACCATCCGCCAAAGATATATCCTGCTTTGCTCAGAACAGTTCCACTGGGCAGCGGATTGGATACATTCCCACCCTTTACGACAACCTGTGACGGAAGGTTCTGCCCATTATCTGTGTTAAAATCAACAGAATAAAACTGTAGCGAAGATGTCTCTACTTTGATTTCCTCAAGGTTAACTTTTGCTGTAACCTCAGCTTTGTAACTTCCTTTTTCTGTAATGCCAAAGGTATGCATTAATTCATTTTCATTTACAGCACCACCTGACTTCTGCTCATCTTTATATAACTGCACGGAATATTCATTTGCATTCTTTACACTTCCCCATGTAACAGTCGCTTGACCGGGTGTACTGCTGTTCCATGTAGTAATAGGCTTCACCCTAAATTTAGCAGTGAAATTCTCACTTACACTATTACTCTCAGAAACTGTTGAAACTGTAATTGTATTTTCATATATACCAGCATTAAGTCCTAGTTCCGGCTGAACGCTGAAAGACGCAGAATTACCTTCAGAATTACCTGGCTGCAAACGAGTATTTCCATTATTTCCTGATGTCCAAGCAAAATCATAATCATCACTTGATGGAAGCCCTACTTCAACCCCCTTCTCACCGATATTAGTAACTGTGATTTCTTGTGCAGCAGACGAATCATAACCATAAGTTTCTTCACCAAAATCAAGCACCGTCAAGCCAGTTTCTGAATCAGCAGGGGTGAGTTCGATCTCATACATTGCTTTTACTTCTATTTCAATGTTTCCGGTTATTAATTCTTTGGGGATTATCAATTTTGCAGGATTATTGGTTTTATCATAAGTATATCCCTTCACAGTTGAATTAGCAGCAGGAATTGGCTTCGGATTCCCATCAATTCTAACCGAAATCTCCTCGGGTAAATCATACCCCTCTTTCGCACTCAAAGTTGCTGAATAGCCCTGCTGATCATTAGCATAAAGGTTCCCTTCAAAATCAATGTTTTTACTAACTGTTCTATTTACAGAACATATTAACATGACCCCGCTTTTAGATCCTGAACCTGTAATCGAACCACCCCCACGCAAATCAATAGTACCATTACCGCTAATGTCACTTTCGATGATTCCGTTATTTGTTAGCGTAACACCACTTGAAATAATAAGGCTATTCCCTGAGGGTATAGTCATCTTGTAATTCTTCTGAATCGTAAGATCAGTGTTTAATGTCATATTACCATATACCGTACTATTGCCTTTATGGTTGATTATGCATTGCAAAGCACCTGATACCGGAGAATACTTAATGCCACCGCTTTCACATGTAATAATAGCACTACCCAAGACCTCATTATCTTCCGCATCCGAAATAGTTGTTGAAAAAACAGTACTACTATTGCCAATATCAGCAACGTCTGAGCTGAAACTATTTGCTGTTACAATACCGCCATTAATTACTATACTATCTGCCTTAGTCCCTTGTTGAGGATTATATCCATTTCCGGCTCCGATTCCAGCTCCTCCGCCTCCTTGATTAGAAATATGACAACCAGCATTTGCCGTAACTGTTCCTCCTGTAATACTAATTTCTCCTCCGGCTCCACTGGAACCGCCTCCGATTCCGGCTCCATAAGCACCACCTGTCGCAGTTACTGTTCCTCCTGTAATACCAATTTCTCCCCCGTCTCTGATATTACCGCCTCCGATTCCGGCTCCACTGTTGCCGCCTGTCGCAATTACTTTTCCTCCTGTAATACTAATGGATCCCCCGTCTCCATGGTCACCGCCTCCAATTCCAGCTCCACAGTTACCGCCTGTCGCAGTTACTTCTCCTCCTGTAATACTAATGTCTCCCCCGTCTCCACTGGAACCGCCTCCGATTCCAGCTCCTCCTATATAGCCAGAAGAACCAAGGCTTATCGCAATTACTGTTCCTCCTGTAATATTAATGGTTCCTCCGGCTCCTGAACCACCGCCTCCGATTCCGGCTCCATAAACACCGCCTTTCGCAGTTACTGTTCCTCCTTCAATATTAATGATTCCTCCGGCTCCTGAACCACCGCCTCCGATTCCGGCTCCATAAGCATCGCCTTTCGCAGTTACTGTTCCTCCTCCAATACGAATGTCTCCTCCGGTTCCATTGTTACCGCCTCCGATTCCGGCTCCATCGTCACCGCCTATAGCAGTTACTGTTCCTCCATTAATTCTAATATTTCCTACGGCTTTATTCTGACCACCTCCGATTCCGGCTCCATTGTCACCGCCTGTCGCTCGAAGGCTGCCATTTTCTCCACCGATAATATTCAATGTTCCTTCCACCTGTAATCCAGCACATGTCATACCTGATTGTAATACATTTTCACCTTCCAGTGTCAGATTAACAATAGCATTATTCTCAATCAGAAATGCACTAGTCCAATCAGAGGACTGCTGAATATTTACATTATTAAGTATAATATTAACAGTATTACCACCCTCTACCACAATACGATCTTCGGTCTTTGTACCGGAACCGGATATCTTAATCCAACCAGTTCCCGTATCCTTAATTGTCAGAGTATTGTCAGAATACACATAGAAATCTGCATTCCCATTACTCTGAGTTACCGTAAGTCCATTACTCCCCACATTACCAGCAGCACTAACCATCCCATTAAAATAATCAAACAGTTCGTCAAAAGCATCCGTTCCTGTGAGCTGAGATTTTTCTTCCTCTGTCAGAGTCTCATAAGTCTCATATGCATTCTGGAGTTTTTCATATACTTTCTCCTGCTCTTCAAAGCTCATTTCACTGACTTCTTCTTGTGATGGCAGGGCATCTATCAGGTTCTGTACACTTTGCACGGTGATCTCCTCTTCCCCGTCCTGTAATGCTCCTTCATTATCTGCCGTGTCATTGTCTGTAAACAATGCCTCCGCACTTTCCACCGAAGCATCATTATCGGAAAATGTTACTTCCGGATCCTCCTCCGGAGTAACTCCGTTTCCTGTCTCCGGTGATGTAAATTCTGCCGCACTTACTGTAAGTCCGCCATTCGTAATTTTACTGGATAATGCCCCTCCGTCCAGCGGCAGCACGCCTGCCACCACAGCAATTGCAGTAGTAAGGGCTAATATTTTCCTGAATTTTCTTCTCATATAATTTACCTCCTTATCCTGTTTTTCTGCGTATTTCCATACAGTAATATGCATCACTTTGTACCTGTATCCATTGTAAAATTTCCGGTAAGTATTATCAACAAAAACAGATTCACATTTCTTATTCTTTGAACATCCCGTCCAGCCATAAAGCAGGAATCTACAAAAAAGACAGTTCCGCACAAAAATAAGACGAGTATAAAGTATGTACGGTTATTTGCTCCTTTGTATTCTTCTGCCTAAATATCCTTGCAGATTTCAGATTATCCCTGGATGTCTGTATACGGTAGAGTACCAGATCTTTTTTCGTACCTGTTTCCTATTTATGCTGCATCATACAGGATCACTCCCATGATACCAGCTGACAGTTTTTAGTTCCTTTATCTGTTGTTATAGTATGGCATCTCCAAAAATCGTCTTCTCTGTTACCTTTTTAATGACCTGATCTACAAAAGTCCTGTAATCCATGATATTTCTCCTCTCAATCTTTTTTATTCCTGGGCGTTTGCGAAACGCCACAACACCGCATAAATACGGCATTTTTTGTTACCTAAAAACAAATAACTCCTCACTGGACATGGTATAATAGAGTTGACTAAAAACTATAAACCTACATCCAAGAAAGGAGTTATTCTGATACTTATGATACCATATAAACAGCTTTCTTTGGCAGATATTTTTTCAGATTGCCATGAAAAATTTGAAAATGACAAACCTGCTTTTCTTTCTCTATTAGAAACACATATCGATAAGGGATATCAACCACATCAAAGACAATCTCTGTCTTGCAGGACGCCGAACCCAAAATGAGAAGACTCTGCATGCTGATCTGATTCTTGCCGGTATCACCCAACTTATTACTGTTGTTCTCCGGTCAAATCCTCCAGCTTGGTGATAAAGTTCGTGAGTATCTCCTTGGTATCATTTTTAATCGGAGCGTGACTTTGACTTTTTATTTATGCACGGGCATGATTTTTCTATCATTCCTTCTTGGAAAAATGTGATTTTATCACGGAGAGCACCTCCGAAACAGGTTATACTACAAATACAAAACACAAGGAGGTATTCTTATGAGACTGAAAGATAAAGTTGCAATCATCACCGGAGGCAGCCGTGGCATTGGCTACGCCACCGCAGACAAATTTTTGAAGGAAGGTGCTACGGTAATCCTGACCGCAAGCTCACAAGGTTCTGCTGACAAAGCGGTTGCGCAGCTGAAAGAAAAGTACCCTGATGCAACAGTTGCGGGAATCAGTCCCAATCTGTCCAGCTTAGAGTCTGTCCGCACTGCGTTCCGGGAGGCTGCCTCAAAATACGGTTGCATTGATATTCTGGTGAACAATGCCGGTGTATCCGAAAGCACTCCCTTTACCGAATATACGGAGGAAACCTTTGATAAGGTTATGGATCTGAATGTAAAAGGCGTGTTCAATGCCACAAGAGCCGCCAGTGAGTGCATGATTGCAAAAGGTCAAGGTGTTATTCTCTCCACCTCCTCAATGGTCAGCATTTACGGCCAGCCCAGTGGCTTTGCTTATCCCGCATCCAAATTCGCTGTCAATGGCCTGACGGTTTCCCTGGCCCGGGAATTGGGTCCGAAGGGGATTCGAGTGAATGCGGTCGCTCCCGGTATTACCCTGACCGATATGATGAAAGCTGTTCCCAAGGAAGTAATTGATCCGCTCATCAAGCAGATCCCTCTGCGCCGCCTGGGTCAGCCGGAGGATATTGCCAATGCATTTGTGTTCCTGGCATCTGACGAAGCATCCTATATCACAGGTGTTGTGCTCAGTGTAGACGGAATGGCAAGAACATAAAAAAGAAAACAGGAGGACTTAAATATGTCTGCTATCAGTGTTAATAAAAACAATTTCAATCAAGAGGTTTTGAACTCGGACAAGCCCGTCCTGATGGATTTCTGGGCTCCCTGGTGTGGTCCTTGCCGCATGGTAGTTCCTCTGGTAGAGGAGATTGCCAAGGAGCGCTCCGATATCAAGGTTGTTAAAATTAATGTGGATGAGGAACAGGAACTGGCTATGCAGTTCGGTGTGATGAGCATACCCACTCTGGTGGTTATGAAGAACGGAAAGATTGTCAATCAAGTCACCGGTGCCAGACCTAAGGCTCAGATTCTCGCCATGCTGTAAGGAGGTGCAAAGATGAGATTCTTCGATTTCCTGAAAGGCCCTGACATCAATCAGGGTGTCAAAGAATATAGCACTACGGATGGCGCAGTCCTGCTGGATGTTCGCACCCCCGACGAATACCGGCAGGGGCATATCCCCGGCAGTAAAAATGTTCCTTTGCAGTCCATTGACAAAGTGGCTGGCATGATTGACAATAAAGCTACCCCCATCTTTGTACACTGTCTCAGTGGTGCAAGAAGCCGCCAGGCAGCTGCTGTTTTGCAGCAGCTGGGTTATACCAACGTGAAAAACATAGGCGGAATTTCCGCTTATGCAGGAAAGGTGGAACGATAATATGAAAGTTGTCATTGTAGGCGGTGTGGCAGGCGGTGCTACCGCTGCCGCCCGTATTCGCAGACTGAATGAGCAGGCAGAAATCGTAGTTTTTGAGCGCTCGGGGTATATCTCCTATGCCAACTGTGGTCTGCCATACTATATCGGTGATGTGATTACCGATCGGTCGGATCTGACCCTCCAGACCCCGGAAAGCTTCTTCTCCCGGTTCCGTGTGAACATGAAGGTGCGCCATGAGGTCACAGCGATTCATCCTGAAGAAAAAACCGTTTCCGTGAAAAATCTGGAAACCGGTGAGGAGTTTGAGGAGAGCTATGACAAGCTGATTCTCTCTCCCGGAGCCAAGCCTACCCAGCCCCGGCTTCCCGGTGTAGGTCTTGATAAGCTGTTTACCCTGCGCACTGTTGAAGATACCTTCTGCATCAAGGATTACATCAATGCAAACCATCCCAAATCCGCTGTACTGGCAGGTGGTGGCTTCATTGGATTGGAGCTGGCAGAAAACCTGCGAGAGCTGGGGATGGATGTCACCATTGTCCAGCGTCCAAAACAGCTTATGAATCCCTTTGATGCCGATATGGCTTCTTTCATCCATAATGAAATGCGCAAGCACGGTGTAAAGCTGGCACTTGGTCATACCGTAGAAGGGTTTGAGGAAAGGGACGGCGGCGTGGATGTGCTGCTGAAAGACGAACAGCCTCTCCATGCGGATATGGTAATCCTGGCCATTGGTGTTTCTCCCGAAACCACCCTTGCAAAGGATGCCGGGTTGGAACTGGGCATTAAAGGAAGTATTGTGGTCAATGACCGAATGGAAACCTCCATTTCCGACATCTATGCCGTGGGCGATGCGGTGCAGGTGAAGCACTTCGTCACCAGGCAGGATGCTCTGATCTCTTTGGCTGGCCCTGCCAATAAACAGGGACGAATCGCTGCGGACAACATCTGTGGCGGAGACAGCCATTATACCGGCTCCCAAGGCAGCAGTGTCATCAAGATCTTCGGCATGACTGCCGCTACTACCGGCGTAAATGAGACCAACGCCAGAAAAACAGGGCTGGATGTTGATACGGTTATCCTGTCGCCCATGAGCCATGCAGGTTACTACCCCGGCGGGAAAGTCATGACAATGAAGGTGGTCTTTGAAAAGGCGACTTATCGCCTGCTGGGTGCGCAGATCGTAGGCTATGAAGGTGTGGATAAGCGCATTGATGTGCTGGCCACCGCTATCCGGGCAGGAATGAAAGCCACGGAACTGAAGGATCTGGATCTGGCCTACGCACCGCCTTATTCCTCTGCGAAAGACCCGGTAAATATGGCTGGCTTTATGGTTGAGAATATCGCAAACGGTGTTCTGAAACAATGGCATCTGGAAGATGCAGATCGTCTTCCTCGTGACGGAAGCGTAACTCTGTTGGACACCCGCACTGTGGAAGAATTCGCACACGGACACATTGACGGCTTCTTTAACATCCCGGTGGACGAGCTGCGGGAACGGCTGGGTGAGCTGGACAAGCGTAAGCCTGTCTACGTCATCTGTCAGAGCGGTCTGCGCAGCTACATTGCCTGTCGTATCCTGGCCGGAAACGGCTTTGACTGCTATAACTTCTCCGGCGGCTTCCGTTTCTATGATGCTGTGACCAATGATCGCTGTCTCATTGAATCGGCTACGGCCTGCGGAATGGATCGAGCATAAAATCAGGACATCTGCTTGCAACTAATAGCAAGCAGATGTCCTTTTTGCTTAATCATTTTGCAATTGTTCCAGTCTGATTTTGTCTGTAACCTCCACTGTTCCACGAGTCAGCCTGACCATACCCTCGTTCTGGAAATAGCGAAGCATTCGGGTAACTACCTCACGGGCGGTGCCCATGTGGCCCGCAATGGTTTCATGGGTAATCTTGAGGATGTTTGTTTCCTCTAAGCTGCATTCCTCCAGCAGAAATTCTGCCAGCCTTTTATCAAAGCTTTTCCACATGATCTGCTCCATGAGCCAAATAACCTCAGAAAAACGGGTAGCCATAATTTCGTTGGTAAAATTAGCTACCACAGCAGACTCTTTCATAATGCGCTGATAAGTGTCAGCAGAAATAACCCACATCGTGGTATCCTTCTGCGCCTCAATGGTGATCTCAAACTGAATGCTGTTCATCATACAGGAGGCGGAAAACAGGCAAATATCCCGATCAAACAAACGATAGAGGCTAATCTCCCGTCCTTCATCGGAAAGAATATAGGCACGAAGCTGTCCGCTTCTTACCAGCAGAAGACCGGTACACTCCACAGTTCCGTTGTGAATCACAGTCCCTTTGTCCACTTTTCGTAAAACTGCATTTCGCTCCAAAATCTGCTGCTGGGTCGGTGTCAGTTTGTTCCAAATTGGAAAATAGGATGAAAAATCCATGGGTACACCTCCTTGAATACACATAGTATAAAATAAATTATGGCATATGTCAATAATTCCGTTGACATATAGGAAAAGGAGATGTACAATGGTCGTATAAATGGCATATGCCGCAAATAATATGGAGGTGAATCTATGCCAAGACCGAGAAAATGCAGAAAAGTTTGTTGTTTGCCGGATAATGATGGTTTTGTTCCGGTTCGTGGCGGCGAGGAACTGACTCCCATTGTCCTGAATGTGGATGAGTATGAATCCATTCGCCTGATTGACCGTGAAGGTTTTTCTCAGGAGCAATGCGGAGAATATATGCGTATTGCCAGAACAACGGTTCAGCAGATTTATGCAGCTGCCCGCAAAAAACTGGCCGATGCGCTGGTTGAGGGACTTCCTCTGCGAATCGAGGGAGGGGATTTTACACTCTGCAGCGGAAACAGCGCAGCCTACGGGTGCAAAAATTGCTATCAGCAAAAAATCCATCCGATGCACGAAAAACCGAAAGGAGATAATATTATGAGAATTGCAGTCACTTATGAAAACGGAGAAATCTTTCAGCACTTCGGTCACACCGAACAGTTTAAAATCTACGATGTGGAAGATGGAAAAATCATTTCGTCTGAGGTTGTGGATGCTGGCGGCAGCGGACATGGTGCACTGGCAGGAGTCCTGAGTGCACTGAAGGTGGATGCCCTGATCTGCGGCGGTATTGGCGGCGGTGCCCAGATGGCACTGAGCGATGTGGGTATCCGGCTTTATGGTGGTGTTTCCGGCAACGCTGATGCAGCAGCAGAAGCACTGGCAGCAGGCGAGCTGGACTTCAACCCCAATGTCCGGTGTGATCATCACGACCACCATGGGGAAGGTCACTCTTGCGGTTCCCACGGCTGCGGCCATCACTCCTGCGACTGAAATAGGTGATTAAGTCACGGAATATGTGTCGTGATTTGATAAAATATAGATAAAGGAGGCGGTAAAACCTATGAAACAATATGTTTGCGGCATTTGTGGATATATTCACGATGAAGCTGTCGGTGGCAAGTGGGAAGACCTACCTGCCGATTGGAAGTGTCCTGTCTGTAAAGCAGGCAAAGACGCTTTCAAACCCAAAGAAGAAAAAACAGCGTCCCAGGAGGTCCTTGAAAAGCCCCATGTGGACAAGGAACTCTCTCCCATGGAAATGAGCATCATCTGCTCCAATCTGGCCCGTGGCTGCGAAAAGCAGTATCTGCCCCAGCAGGCAGATGATTTCAGAAAACTGGCAGAGTTCTTCAGAAGCAAGGCTGCGCCCGTCGAGGAGGCCAGCACAGCCAAGCTGCTGGAACTCATTGACAAGGATTTGTCTGTAGGGTATCCCTATGGCAATGCTATAGCCGGTGAAAAGCCTGATCGGGGTGGTCTGCGCTGTCAGGTGTGGAGTGAAAAGGTTACCCGAATGCTCCAATCTCTGCTGACTCGATATGAATCTGAGGGAGACAAGATGTTGGAAAACACCGGTGTCTGGGTTTGCACGGTCTGTGGTTTTGTCTATGTTGGTGACATAGCTCCGGAGCTATGTCCAGTGTGTAAGGTTCCCAGTTGGAAATTTGAAAAAATGGAAGGGAGGGCATAACTATGGCTGAAAAATATGCAGTAAGAAATCTTCGCTTGTGTACCAAGGATTGCCTTTGCCTCTATGTCTGCCCAACCGGAGCGACTGATACAGAGAACAGCATCATTGATCCTGAAAAGTGTATCGGCTGCGGTGCCTGTGCCGAAGCCTGTCCATCCTCTGCAATCTCTATGGTTCCAAAAGAACTGCCGCCGCAGCAGCCGAAAGAAGAAAAAGTTGTCGAAGCACTTCGTGGCTTAGTTCAAAGCAAAGCCAATGCAGAGAACATTGCTTCGCAGCTTCCTGATGTCTTGAGCGTCGCTGTGGAAAAATCCTCTCGCCTGATGGCTGAGGATCTGTGCAGAGAAGCCGGCTTTATGCTGCCTCAGAGCAGCAACACCAGATCGTTTCTGGAAAGTATTAAAACGTATCCCGGCATTCCTGTGGATGCTGTGGAATCTCTGTTAAAAAACATTCAATTCAATGAAAAAATGGAGGAAAAGAAAATGGAAAAATGGAAATGCACAGTCTGCGGTTACATTCACGAAGGCCCTATGACACCTGATTTTAAGTGCCCTGTCTGCAAGCAGCCTGCCAACAAGTTTGTGAAGATTGAGGATGCTGCGGCTCCTGCAAAGAATCCCTATGCAGGCACCAAAACCGAGAAAAATCTGTGGGAAGCCTTTGCTGGTGAATCTCAGGCACGCAACAAATATACTTACTTTGCTTCAGTAGCCAAGAAAGCCGGTTACGAGCAGATTGCTGCTCTGTTCCTGCATACTGCACAGAACGAGATGGAGCACGCCAAGTTGTGGTTCAAAGCTCTGGGCGAGCTGGGCGATACTGCCGAGAACCTGCTCCATGCTGCTGAAGGTGAGAACGCCGAGTGGACGGATATGTATGACCGCATGGCTCGTGAAGCTGATGAGGAGGGATTCCATGATCTGGCTGAACAGTTCCGTGGCGTAGCTGCCATTGAGAAGATGCACGAGGAGCGCTACCGCAAGCTTTTGAGCAACGTGGAGGCCATGCAGGTGTTTGAGAAGAGCGGCGTTACCATCTGGGAGTGCCGTAACTGCGGACATATCGTAGTAGGAACCAAGGCTCCTGAGATCTGCCCTGTCTGCAAGCATCCTCAGGCATTCTTCGAAGTGCGCGCGGAAAATTACTAAATAATTTGATTTCCAAAATTGAACTCTTTGGCTCCGATCCCAAGAGCTTGTATATGCTCAATCAGGAATTGGCAGCACGAATTTACTCTGCTCCTTCTTTG
Organism: Blautia sp. HCP3S3_B11; assembly: GCF_052064435.1. Taxonomy (NCBI): domain Bacteria; kingdom Bacillati; phylum Bacillota; class Clostridia; order Lachnospirales; family Lachnospiraceae; genus Blautia; species Blautia sp. HCP3S3_B11. Next base: position 18,638 of record NZ_JBQHVP010000006.1, on the reverse strand, counting down.
GTTCTTTAATCACTATAGCCTATAGATGATGGAAGTATAAAAGGCAGCATGCCGCCTGTCGGTTTCCCGGCAGGCGGTTTTTTACAGGAGGATGCCTATGATTCAAGATAATGCCAGCTTTACCTTTTTACATCGCATAGAGGAAGTAGAACTGAACATTGAGGATGGATGCTGGCAGCTTCGCTGTGAATACCTACACCAGAACAAAGGCTTTGCAAATACTGAGGACAATTCTTCGATTCGTTTTCACCTGGGCGTGAATTGCGGAACCTCAGTTTGTCAACTGGATAGAATTGGTTCTGACAATAGTCTTACGGACATCCGTATCGATATTGAACAGTTTTGCCGAAGAATGTGCCAAGCGGCCAGAGCTTATTATGAAGCAGTACATACAGAAAAAGATTTCAACCTTTATAATACGCCAGTTCTTGATTTTATAAAGGTATCACAAGATGAGCAATCAAATGCCACGATTGCCATTATGTGCAGTGATTCAGCCTATGGGAACGGACTGAGACTGGTGCTGCAGAAGTTATCCAAACATATCCTTGTATTTGAAACCCCGGAAGCTGCAAGAAAAAAGCTTGGAAAGAAAAAGCCTATGCTTTGGGTTGTTACAGAGGCTCTGACAAAACAGCCGGATCAGCCATGGCGGGCGGATAAAAGAACACCCGTAATTCTTCTGTCCAATCAACCGGAATCAGAAATAACGATAGAAAAGAATGCAGGTAAGTTGATCATCTTGTCCATGCCTGTTCTACCAAAAAGTCTCCGTAATGCAGTTAAGGCTTATCTTTTGATAAAGGAGGGAAAGTAATAAGAATGATTATTATTATCCTATCAATCATATTACTACTACTTCTTCTTACTTCTTTCCTCTATATTCAAAAGAAAAAAGTGATGTCGCTTCAACAGCAGATTGGTGATCTCCAAAATAAAATTAGTATTCTTGAGAAACAATATCTTTCAGCTGAACAGTATAACGATTCTCTCAGGCAGGAAGCATACACGGTTCATTTATATGCTTCTCTCTCGCTGGAGGAGGCAAAAAAAACATCCATAAAAGATAAGCAGTCTCAAATCATCCGTTCCAGTGAACATATCCTCGAGTTACTTAATAACGAAAAAGTTTAGTGCTGCAGCAATGTCGCACTATTTTATGTGATCTCATCACCGAAATGTTATTTTAGATTGGCTATACTATAATCAAGCAAAGGAAAGGAGCTGGCAATATGGCAGTTATCAATATTAATAGAAATCAATTTGAAGAAATGGTGCATAGCGGAAAGACTGTTCTGGTGGAGTTTTCAGCCCCTTGGTGCGTATATTGCCGCCGTCTGGCTCCAGCATTGGAAAGCGTTGCTGAGGAATATAAGGATACGCTGGTATTCACTGCTGTCAACATTGATGATGAACCGGAATTGGCTGAGACCGAGGCTATTGAAGTTGTCCCTACTCTGCTAATCTATCACAGCGGACAGACTCTTGGCTCTATCGTCGCTCCGGAATCCAGAGCGCAGCTGGTGGCTTTTATTGAGGAAACCTTACAGCACCGGACTCAGGAAGTAAATAATGCGCAGCATATCTATGACATGATCGTTGTAGGTGGCGGTCCCGGCGGGTATACCGCAGCCCTTTATGCTGCAAGAGCAGGAATGGACACCGTGGTTTTAGAAAAGCTGTCTGCCGGTGGGCAGATGGCTCTGACCGAGCAAATCGACAACTATCCCGGCTTCGAGGATGGCATCGACGGTTTCTCCCTGGGAGAAAAAATGAAGCGAGGAACGGAGCGGTTTGGTGTGGAAACCAAGCTGACTGAGGTGCTGTCTCTGGAACTGTCAGGTTCTGTAAAGAAAGCTGTGACCAGCGAAGGCGCTATGTACGCAAAATCCATCGTATTGGCTACAGGAGCCGGTCCCAGAGAGCTGGGTGTTGATGGGGAACAGGCGTTAATCGGTAAAGGTGTCCATTACTGTGCAGCCTGTGACGGAATGTTCTATCGGAACAAAACGGTTGTCATCGCAGGAGGTGGCAATACCGCTGCGGCGGATGCGCTGATTCTCTCCCGTATCTGCAAAAAAGTCATCGTCGTCCACCGCAGAGGCACCCTAAAAGCAACAAAGATCTACCATGAACCTTTGATGAAAACAGAAAATGTAGAATTTCTCTGGGACAGTGAGATTATAGCTCTGCTCCATAACGAAAAGCTGACCGGTATCCAGATTAGGAACGTGAAAACTGGAGAAGAAAGTACCCTTGCTTGCGATGGTGTATTTGTAAGCGTGGGAAGAAAGCCTTCCACCGAATTGATGAAAGATCAGATTGAGATTGATCCGGCTGGATACATTATTGCAGATGAGAGTACCCGCACCAACATCCCCGGTGTGTTCGCCGTTGGGGATGTCCGCACAAAGGCATTACGGCAGGTCGTAACTGCTGTAGCCGATGGGGCAACTGCTGTTCACTATGCAGAGGAATATTTAGCAGGAGGAATGTGAGATAAAAGAAAAAATTAAAAAATGGCTGAAGCCAGTTCTTTTTACCGCAGGCGGCGCATTAGTTGGCCTTGCATATTACTACTTTGTGGGATGCCCCACTGGAGCTTGTCCGCTGACTTCTAACCCGTTCATCACGATGGCCTATATGGGCTTTATCGGCTGGCTGTTGTCCGGTATTTTCGGAAAGGGGTGCAGCGGTTCATGCAATACGCAGTAGCTTTCCTGGAGGGCATTATCACCTTCATATCACCCTGCCTGCTTCCCATGCTGCCCATCTATATCTCCTATTTTGCAGGTGGTGGAGAACGCAGCATAAAAAAGACCTTGTTGGGAGCGTTGGGATTTGTTAGTGGGTTTACTGTAATCTTTGTGGCAATGGGCACTTTGGCAGGCACCATTGGCAGCTTCCTGCGAGAATACAAAGGTGCAGTGAATTTAATTTCCGGATTGATAGTAATTCTTTTTGGCCTCAATTTTCTGGGCATTTTCAAAATGAATTTGTTCAGAGGCGGCAGTAAAACATTAAACAGTCGTGAGATGGGGTTCTTCCCCGCTATGCTCTTTGGCATAATATTTTCCTTGGGCTGGACACCTTGTGTGGGCGCATTCCTCGGTTCTGCCTTGATGCTGGCCTCTCAGCAGGGTCATGTAATTAAAGGTATGCTGATGCTGCTTTGCTATTCGTTGGGACTTGGCATTCCTTTTCTTCTCAGTGCTATTCTGATCGACTATTTGAAGTCAGCCTTCAACTGGATTAAAAAACACTACCGGATCATCAATACTGTCAGCGGCTGTTTCCTGATATTGGTGGGTATCCTGATGGCAGCAGGAACGCTGGGACATAGCACCATATGAACAGGGTTAAATTATGGCAGATCAAAGCTTACAGCATTTCATTTTCCCTGTAACTCTCATAAATATATGAAGGATTTTCATAGTACACACTGCTGTTGTAATCATCAATTTTCTGGCTGATAAAAGAATTATATACTTTTATCAAAGCATCAATGATGCTGAGTTTTTCCCCCTGCGCCACCTGTTTAATCAGTCTTTTATATACCTTTCCTATGTCCCAATGGGATGGGATTGCATACCTGCACTCTCCGACATTATCAAACGTCCCATTTATGATTTCTGCATCCTCTATGAAGTCATCACTTACTCTGTCAATATTATCACAGTGGTAAACATCCGCCAGATCATATATTTTCTGCAGTCTTTTTTTACCCAGCTTATTAACAACGTCTGTTCGGGTATTTTTTGTTTTTCTGGCAATATAATCAATCAAACTGCAGGTAAAAAACAGGTCGTTATCCTTTTGATTTTCTCTTCCAATCTGATTTGTCATTCTTTCACCTCTTCATATCCTCTATAGGTCAGGCTCTTTAAGGCCTGACTTGTACAAAACGCAATCTGATGTGTAGGATATTTAAACTTCGCCAATACCCAAAACTGCTCCCTTGTAATTACTCCATCCATATAATCTGCAATATAATTATAAATCTGATCATCTGCCATTGCTCCTATCACAATGTCATAATCGTGACTTTCTCCACTCCTGCAGGCAATAATAAAATCAAGCCACTCATCCGTCATTTCCCGGAATTCTTTTATATTTAACTTCGGATCAAGTTTGACTTCATAAACAGAAACAATCTTTGTATTATACCGTTTCGACCATCTTTGTGCCTGTTCTTTTATTATAGTACAGTAAAATCCGGTACCAAAATCTTTCGTATTTCTTCCGGCACGAATCTCCGGCTCTTTTACCGGCTTGTAACCTCCATGATATACTGTCATTTTTGCCATAAAACATCTCCTGTTGTCTTTTCCTTATGTCAACACTTTCCATCAGGCATATTCCTGTTCCATTATCTAGTATTACCTTTTATTGCTTCATTGATAAAGGCAGAGAAAAATCTCTGCCCCGTAATACTTTCTGCATTTATATGAGACCCTCAAGCGAATTCTTTTCGTGAAAGCTCCCGTACTTCCTCAAAAGAGAATCCTGTGTATTCTGCAATCTTCTCCAGTGACAGAAACCCATCCTTTAGCATCCTTTTCGCAGACGCCACACTGGTTTCTTTTATTGTTTCATTCCTCATGTCTTCCATGGCTTTGCACATAACCAAATTATTCACCTGTTTCTTCAACTACACGCTTAATATGATAAACAGGCATCCCCTTTCCCATCACATCATTAGTTATATCTGGACCGTTTCGCATCTGCTCCTTTATAAGAACGCTGGACTTCAATATTATACTCTTTTCCCGAACTGTAATTCTTTTATTCTTATCTTATCACACCCCAATATCTGTTTCAAGAATATCCCACTGTTCTTATTATAATACTATTCTTTTTCCCATTGACTCTGCTATCTTTTTAATCTTATCAACAGAGTAATCCGTATATTTCACTATCTTTTCTATCGGCTCGTTATCTTCCAGCATCAGTATACACATCTATCCCCTTTCTCGCAAGGAACTCATCAATGTCAAGCTTCCAGACTTTTATGAAATTCTTCACTTTTATAGTTGAATAGCTTTATCGCACTGTACTGTTTCAGTTGTCTTACATCCTCCAGCATCTGATACAGATAAGTTTTTCCCGTGGCACCGTCACCTCTCACAAGCGTAATACGGTTGGTAAATTCGAGAAAATATTCAAATGGCTATGCCTGAAACTCAATTTTATGATATATCATCTTCCACTCTCCTTTTATATTCTCTGCTCCACCATTTTTCATATCCATTTTTTCCGGTAACTATTTCCTTGCCATTAAAATACAAATCATTCTTCAAAATCCATTCATCTGAATCTTGCTTCTCCGTATACAGATATATCAAATCGCCCACATCCCTTCCATTGACAATCATAATAAAAGTTATCTATTGAATACAGTATAGCATTCACGTAAAGTAAAAACAAATAAAAAAATAAGTCCTTTCTCTCCCATTACCATGGATTTCCGACACCACTTTGACACCATTTTGACACCACACACTGTAAACCGTTTTATTCCATTTCAAACAATATGCTCCGTTTTTCCTTGATTTATGGGCTTTTCAGACCTCTTTGTTTTTCTTCATACAGTTGCCGAACCAACCCCTTATTTAATTATTTATACTCCCCTCGAAACACCCGGTAGCTCCCCTACTGGGGCTTTCCTTTAGTATTTATGCAGGTTTCCGGATTTTATTAATCCGAATTTTGTTAATACTTTTGTAATATTTATAATTTGTACCCAAATTTTACCCAAAAGCATATTTTCATCCCAAAAAACACTCATAAAAAGCATAAAAAATACAAAAAACAGCATCGCAAGCCTTATTCTATGCGATGCTGCCTTATTCTTTTATATTTCTCTTTTTCCTCTCATTTCATACGCGCCAGCGAACGATTGCATTTTTTTACATTTCTAAAAATCATTGCGTTTCTCCCCGTATGAGTTGATAAGGATATTTTACAATTTTTCTTTAAGTGCTACAATATGTGGCAAAAAATGTGGCGGACTTTTTACGCAACATTTTTGTCAATACATAGATAGAAGTCACCTTGAAACATTACCAGATTTTGGAGTCTACTGCTGCCTTTTCAATAGAAAGACCCTTCATATAGCTGTCCATAAATGCATTGAATCCGGCTACTCCTTCTGGTTTCGGATCCAGTGTGCTGCTTTCCTGATCTGCAAATACTTTATTGTCAAGGAATGCTTCCAGAGTTTCTCCCTCTTCCTTGTTTACAAGATAAGAAGCAAGAAGGGCAATTCCCCATGCTCCGCCTTCACCTGCAGTAGCCATTACAGATACCGGTGCATTTACTGCATCTGCAAGAATCTGCTGTCCGACACCTTTGGTCTTAAATAATCCACCATGTCCAAGAAGACGATCTACTTTTACATTCTCTTGCTCAAACAGAAGGTTCAGACCTACTCTCATAGCGCCAAGGCATGTATACAGATTTGTTCTCATAAAGTTTGCAAGGTTAAATTTGCTCTCAGGAGAACGGACAAATAACGGACGTCCTTCTTCGAATCCTGTCATATGCTCACCTGAGAAATAACAGTAGGAAAGAAGACCGCCACAGTCCGGATCACCTTCCAGTGCTTTATTATAAAGAGTTCCGAAGAGCTTATTCATATCTACTTCCATACCCATAGCTTCTGCAAATTCCTTAAATACATTTACCCATGCATTCAGGTCAGAAGTACAGTTATTGGAATGTGCCATAGCTACCAGATGTCCTGACGGAGTGGTAACCATATCAATTTCTTTATATGGTCTGGAAAGTTCTTTCTCCAGAACGATCATGGCAAATACAGAAGTTCCTGCGGAAACATTACCTGTACGTACTGCGACACTGTTTGTAGCAACCATACCTGTTCCTGCATCACCTTCCGGAGGACACATCGGGATTCCTGCTTTTAATTTACCTGTTACATCGAGAAGTTTCGCACCTTCTTCAGTAAGAACGCCAGCATCCTCACCTGCAACAAGTGCTTTCGGCATAATGTCGCGAAGCTTCCATGAGAATCCATAAGGAGCTACCAGTTCATCAAATTTATCAACCATTTCCTGATTGTAATCTGCCTTTGTTGTGTCGATCGGGAACATACCGGCAGCATCACCGATTCCCAGAACTCTTTTTCCTGTCAGTTTCCAGTGTACATATGCTTCCAGAGTTGCAATATAATCGATGTCCTTTACATGTTCTTCGCCATTAAGGATTGCCTGATACAGATGTGCAATACTCCATCTCTGCGGAATGTTATAATTAAACAGTTCCATCAGTTTCTCGCTTGCTTCTCCGGTAATATTGTTTCTCCATGTACGGAATGGTACAAGAAGTTCTCCTTCTTTGTTAAAAGGCATATAGCCATGCATCATGGCGCTGACACCGAATGCACCTACAGATTCCAGTTCTACGTCATATTTTGCCTTTACATCTTTTGCCATATCCTGATAGCAGTCCTGAATACCTGTCCAGATATCATCCAGACTGTATGTCCAGATACCATTTTCGTAGCGGTTCTCCCACTCGTGTGCGCCGGATGCGATCGGCTGGTTTTTGTCATCTACAAGTACCGCTTTGATTCTGGTAGAACCAAATTCAATCCCAAGTGCTGTTTTGTTTGCGAGAATCGCTGCTTTTGCTTCTGCTACTCCCATTTTTATGTACCTCCCTGTTTCTCTGTCATTTACCATTCATAATAACCAGAAATGTCTTATTAAATCATTATCGCATTTTTCTTGCTGTTTTACAATAGACCTTTTTTACATTTCAGGGCTGCCATATCAGACATATTTCATTTTCAGCCCGATATGACAGCCCTTGTTATCTGTATTCCTTTTATCGCCGCTATTTAAGCGGATATATTATTTTCTGAATGCAAGTTCATTCCATCTCAGCTCGTTCTTGAAGTCGCGGATGTTTGTGTCTTTGTCAATATAGACAGCTTCAATACCCATAGCTGCTGCCCAGTCTCCCATCTGTTCAGCTGTAAGGTCATAACTGAATGCTGTATGATGAGCGCCGCCTGCAAGGATCCATGCTTCTGCACCTGTCTTAAGGTTCGGCTGTGGTGTCCAGAATGCGCTTCCTACAGGAAGTTTCGGCATTGGTTTCTCAACTTTCTTGCACTCTACATCATTGATGATCAGACGGAAACGATCGCCAAGGTCAATCAGAGATGTTGCAATAGCTGGGCCTGTCTTACTTGTAAATACAAGTCTTGCAGGATCTTCTCTGTCTCCCATGGAAAGCGGGCAAACTTTGATTCCGATCTTGCCATCAGCAACAGACGGGCAAACCTCAAGCATATGAGACTGAAGGATTCCCTCTTTTCCAGGTACAAAGTTGTACGTATAGTCTTCCATCATGGAAGTTCCCTTTGCATCTTTCATTCCGGCAGTCATAATCTTCATCAGACGAACCATTGCAGCTGTCTTCCAGTCACCTTCTGCACCGAATCCGTAACCTTTTTCCATAAGTCTCTGAATAGCAAGTCCAGGAAGCTGCTGCAGGGCCCCCAGATCACCAAAATGTGTAACGATTGCCTGATAGTTCTTCTCTTCCAGGAATTTCTCAAATCCAATTTCAATCTGAGCCTGAACTGCTACATGACGTTTAAATTCTTCCGGATCTCTGCCTTCAAGAAGGATGTCATATTTGCTGTAATATTCATCAACTAATGCATCTACATCACCTTTTGCTACATCTTTTACATAATCAGCAATTTCATTTACAGGATAAGCATCAACTTCCCATCCGAATTTAATCTGTGCTTCTACTTTATCGCCTTCTGTAACAGCTACGTTTCTCATGTTATCTGCTACACGGCAAACACGGATATGGCTGCTTTCCATGATACCAACTGCTGTACGCATCCAGGAAGCAAGTCTTTCCTGAACTTCTTTGTCAGCCCAGTGTCCAACGATAACTTTTCTTTCAATTCCCATTCTGGAAACAATGTGGCCATATTCACGTCCACCATGTGCAGACTGGTTTTCATTCATGAAATCCATATCAATGGTGTCATAAGGAATTTCTTCATTAAACTGTGTGTGCAGATGGCACAGAGGTTTTCTATACTCTTTCAGACCAAGGATCCATGATTTGGCCGGTGAAAAAGTATGCATCCATGTGATAACACCTGCGCAGTCCTCATCTGCATTCGCTTCATTGAATGTTTTACGGATCAGTTCGTTTGTGATCAGTGTTGGTTTCCATACTAATTCAAATGGAAGAACACCACTTTTATTTAATTCTTCAACGATAATTCTAGAATGCTCAGCAACCTTTCTTAAGCATTCATCTCCGTAAAGATCCTGTGAACCTGTGCAAAACCAAAACTTATAGTTTCTTCCTGTCTTCATGATAAAATTCCTCCCTGGATTTTTATTTATTTTCAGATTTTAGATACATTGGCTGCCGTAAAAATTACTGATCACTTCGTGCTCAGCAACGTACCAAGCATTAATGTTTTAAAATCTGTATGTTTAATATCATTTTCCTATATAAAATAAGTTTTTCTTAACTCAGAAACTCTTATATCTGAAATCTCAACAGATTTATTTTTATGCCTTTTTACATGAGCCTCTGACAATCAGTTCCGGATGAATCAGTCTTTCGACTTTACTCTCTTCCTCTGGAATTCCATTAATCTTCTCCAGAATAAGCTCTGCAGCCATTTCTCCCAGTTTTTCCTGCGGATGGGCGATTGTTGTGATTCCATTTCCACGCTGTGCATACAGAGAATTATCATAGCCCGTTATCGAAATATCATCAGGAATTTTAATTCCCTGCTTCTCTAATTCTTCCATAACCTGAACAGCAATTTGATCATTATAACAGACAATTCCATCCGGAATCTGTCCACTCTGTACCATTTCTTTTGCCATCAGTGCCGGTTTCACTTTTCTGTCTTCTGTGTGAAACCACACAACATCATCCGGATTATAAGAAATTCCAAATTCCTGCAATGCCCGGACATATCCTTTATGTCGTTCGAGTCCCTGCATATCATCTGCTTTAAAAAAGCCTTTGATTTTCTTATGTCCCAGTTCCAGCAGATATCTGGTTACAAGATAACCACCCTGTGCATCATCCATAAGAATATGCGGTTTATCCCTCATCTCAGAATAAATTCCCTGAATAAACACATACGGTATTTCAAACTTATCCAGATTCTGATAAAGACTCCTGTGTTTGCATACCATCTCACTTTTACTTGGTTCAATGATAAGCCCGTCAATGTCTTTCTTCAAAAGTTCTTCCAGACATCTTGCTTCTTTCTGTCTGCTGTTTGCTGTGTTTTTCAGAATAATACTGTAACCTCTTTCCGAAAGAACATTATCCATTCCCTGTATCAGTCTTGGAAAAATATAATCGGAAATATATGTGGTAACTACTGCAATATTCTTCGATTTCTTTATATGACGCATATTTTCAGAACAATAAGTGCCTTTTCCATGAAACGCTTCCACATATCCATCCTGTTCCAGAATCTCCAGTGCCTTACGGACTGTATGTCTGCTCATGGAATACCTCTGCGAAAGTTCATTTTCTGAAGGAAGCTTTTCTCCCGGCCGGATGGCTCCTGATACAATATCATTCCTGAGCTGCTCCATTAGTGAGAAATATTTAGGCTTTCCATTATCTGTCATGTCTTCTTCCCTCCTGTATCTAGAATACAACTTGTATGCACATACGAACAAGTTGTTTTTTATGCATAAATTATACAAAATCCCAGGAGGTTTTTCATCACTTTTTTCCAAATATTTTTTCAGTTATTCATGTAGTCAATCGGATATTCGCAATCCTCTTCTGTTATTTCATAGCAGATTCCGTGTACTGCCATACGTATCTCTTTATCAAGATGCGAATTGCAGGTAATCAACGTTACCATAGGTTTCGAATCGTATGGCTCTATACCGGTTTCATACATAGAATTCTCTTTCAATGTTGCTAATTGCTGCTTGTATGCAGGACTCGACAAGTCATATCCATATTCAAACGCCGCACTTTGGGAACCCGCCTGCTCTATGGAAAAAATTTTATATAGAAATTTTCTTTCCGGAGTTTTGATTTCAATTTCCGGACATTTTTCCAAAAATTCCGTCTGTTCATAGCGGTTTAAATTGGCAAACATCATATTGCCCTCTATGTTATGACCGTAGAGAATACTGTGAGAACCCATAAAATTCTTTTTGTTATTATGCTCCAGGAAAATACAGCCAAATAAGTCCTCCTCTTTCTTAAAATTATGCTTTAAATAATACTCGTCATCCATCCCCTGGACTACAGGATAAGAAATATCAGCTCCAGGAATGGTAATCCAGGCTGCCACCTCAGAATTGATCTTTCTTAAATTTTCCCAGGAAATCCCGAAGGATTCCCTGATTTTATCTGCGCGATCACTGTGTTTTAAATTGTCCGAAGATTTTCTTTTTTTCTTTTTGTAAACATTCTTATTCGTTTCTGTTAAACAATTCTGCTTCGTCTTTTTCTCATTTTGAAAAGGTTTTTTGTCCTTATCCTGATAACCGGCCATACGTGCTATTTCTTCATAGCTCTGTCTGGCCTGAAGGTTTTGTTCATAGCTTTTTATATAGAATCCCCCACAATATACGAGAAGTCCGATTGCCGCTATGATCATGCTTATCGCAAACGTTTTAAGCTTTCTCATTTCCGTCCGGTACCTTTAAAACTTTTTTTACCGGAAATCGTTTTTCTGTAAATCATTACGCCTCCAGCCAGCAAGCCAAGGCCAAGAAGTCCGACAAGTGTCATTACCTTAAACGGTCTGGTGTCTCCAGTCTTAGAACTTCCTGCCATAGAACCACCCTGATAACTTCCATATCCGCTGGAATATCCTCCTGAGTTTCCATAACTGCTGCTTCCGGTATTTCCATTGCTACTTCCACTGTTATTACCATTATTATAAGCCGATGACGGTGTCTTTGTCGGAGTCGGAGTCAACTTCGGACAGGTTCCCGGCGCAGATGGTGTTGGTGTAGCTTTCGGTATGTCTGTCGGTTCTGGCGCTTTTGTTGGTTTTGGTGGTTCAGTCGGTTTTGGTGTCTCAGTCGGTTTCGGCGTTTCAGTCGGTTTCGGTGTCTCAGTCGGCTTTGGTGGTTCAGTCGGTTTTGGTGCTGTTTTTACATATACTTCCTGCTGTGCAGAGGTTTCCGGTGAGATATCACCTCTTGCCTTCGCTGTATTTACAACTTTTTCAGCCTCTGCACTCTCTGTCTCAAATACAACTTCATAGCAGACTTCAATCTTATCCATATCCGACAATGTCGCACCTGTATTGATTACAAATCCCGTTTCCGTTACCTCTGTCTTAATATCTTTCAGCTCTACGCCGTTTTTCTTTACAAAAATACTGTCTTTTACAATTGTTGCGCCCTTTGTTTCCAGCGCATCTTCAATAACAATATTCTGATCCGTAACATCCTCACGCAGCTGTCTTACTGTCAGCTTATAATATCCTTTTTCACCAGATACATATTCTTTCTTATCTGATTCTTTGACAATCTCCAGAACAGGACTATGTACCTCTGTTTCCGCTTCACCTGTTGCCGGTATTTTTTCATTGCTGTCCGCAACTGCAGTATTATGTACTTTCTGTCCTGCTAATGCGGCATCAATTACTGCTGCCTGATATTCCACAATCATAGTTTTCTGTTGCCGGCAGTCCAGCGGGTTATACATTACCTGCTCAAAAAGTCCGCCTCTGTCATTATCACAAATACTGTATCTCGCATCTTTGATCAATGCTTTTCCCGTTGATAGCAGGAATGTATTATCATCATTAATCTGCACATCTGCATCTGTCACATTTCCATTCTCATCCATCAGAACCACAGAATCCTTTAAAAGGTGGACTCCCTGTGTGTCGATCACATCATGCAACGTAACATTACGCGCTACGCAGCCAGTCTGTTCCTGTGTCAGCGCAATACGGTATGTAATGATATCTCCATATTTATAGAATGGTTTGTCAGTTATTTTCTCTACTTTTAATACAGGTGAATTTACCCAGATCTTTGAAGCATCTTTTACTGCCTGTGCATTATCTGCATATGCCTGTGCTGTGTTTACGATTTCCTGTCCGTTCACACTTTCCTTTGCAGTACAACGGAAATTAACAGTAACAGGTGTCTGGTATGGAAGATCTGAAATTGTCACTATCCAGCCGGTTCCCTGACGTGTAACCTGGCAATTTACAGGTTTTTCCACAGTTTCTTTGTAATTTTCCGGATTAAGTTCATTTCCGGCATCATCAGTTCCTGCTACCGGATTCTGGATAGCTGCCGGTACACCAGTTACCGTAACAGCTCCCTCTTCTTCATCCAGCGCCAGTCCTTCAGGCAGAGAAAGATCACTAATTACAAGATTACGTGCAATCGATCCTTTTTGAAGATTGTTTACTGTAACCTGATAATTTACCTGTTCTCCAATACGGAATTCATTTTCTGCACGCCCGTCACCAACGGCCAGATACGGATTCTGGAAACTTTTATCAATAGAAAGTACCGCCGTATTTACATATACCTCCGCATCATCCTGTGCTGCCGGTGCATTCTGCGCCTGTACATTTGCAACATTAATACTCTCTGCACCGTTTGCATCTTCAGTAACTGTACAGAGGAAAGAAATCATAACCGGAACATTTGCAGGAAGATCTGAAATATTCATTCTCCATCCGGCTCCTTCCTGAACAAATTCATAGCTGACCGGTTTCTCTGATGTCTCATTATAAAATTCCGGGTTCAGCTGGTTTGGAATATCCGGTGTTCCCGCAACATGCTGTGTAATGCTCTGTGGAATGCCACTGACAGATACATTATCTGCTGATTCCAGTGCAAGTCCTGCCGGCATCTCTGTATCCCAGATAGTTACATTTCTGGCTACTGTGCCTTCTTTTTTATTTTCGACCACTACATTATACTGTACCAGCTCTCCCACCTGCCATTCATAATGATCTGCATTTTTCTCAATCCAGAATTCTCCGGAATTTACATAAACTTCGGCATCATCTGATTTTTCTTCAGCGTTGGAGGCTTTTGCCGTTGCGGCATTTACACTTTCATGGCCATTCGCATCTTCTTGTGCAACACAATGGAAAATAATCGTAACCGGCTGACTGTATGGCAGATATGAACAATAAAAAGCAAAACCATTTGCATCTGCATCCATACGGGATTCCACAGGTCTTGCTTCATATGCCTGTCCGGTCTTCTTATCCGGTACAGGATAATTTATCTGCTGCTGAACGCCCAGCACTTCCACACTTTGAGCCCCATCAGCAAGAATCAGTCCCTGTGGCAGACCGATATCTGTAATATTCACATCTTTTGCAATGGTTCCGGCAGTCACATTATTTACCACGATCCGGTAAGCAATCTGCTCTCCTGCCTGCCATTCATACCTGTCTGCTGTTTTATCAATCTCCAGATGCGGGCTGTTCATCCATACCTCTGCCATGTCCTTGCGGGATTCCTGTTCTCCGGTTTCAGGATTAAGCAGATTATCCGCTGTCGCGGCAACAATATTTTCCCACTCCTGACCATTGGAATCCTCCAGCGCCTGGCATTTAAAGTGAATGGTAATCATCTCTCCATATCTTAAAGATGGGCATTCTGCTTTCCAGCCATTGTCTCCCTGTCTGGTGAGTGTACAGCTTTCTGCGCCGTCACTTGTCTGTACTGTATACTGTCCTTCCAGAAGCTGCAGACATGCCGGAATTTCATCCGTAATGACTACATTGACCGCGCGTACATCCGGCTTTGTCTGGGAAACTGAAACTTCATAGTCTACGGTGTCTCCTGTCTTCCATTCATATTGGGATGCATTCTTGACTACTTCAAGTTCCGGAGAAATCACACTCTTTACCCACACTGTTTCTGTATCCATGGTATCTCCGCTTCCATTTGTACGTTCATAGCTCATAGAAGCATGATTCGGGATAAGGATCGTATATCCATCCTCTGCAAGGTATTTTGAAATATTCATTTCTGATTCTGGTTTCCGACGTACTTTCAGAGTAAATGTATAATTCTGATTATCTGTAAAAGTCTCCTCCTGAAGACTTTCCGGTTTCGCACTGCAGGTTATCTTCTGTCCCTCAATATTAATATCAAACTGATCCGTTACTACCTGTCCTATATCATTTGTAATGCTCACTTTAGAAGTATCTTCGATAGAAAGGCAATCCTCAAGTACATCCTCCACTACAAATGATTTCAGTTTATTTGGTGTTACTTCTGCCTGAATCATATACTGGAATTCCTGTCCCTGTCTGACAGTAAAAGACTGATCTTTTGTTGCCACACTCGCCTGTTCCCAACTGCAATTACTCTCTCCGACACGTTTCTCCGGGGCTTTTTTCATCTCAACATTGCCAAAACAATAAGACGTAAAATCGAAATATGCATATGCCTTACAATATTTCTGTCCTTTAAAGGTCGGACAATAAGTATTTCCTGACGGATCCAGATATTTATTTCTTATGTTTTCTGCCCATTTCTCCTGAGATCCCGCCTTCTTAATTCCATCTTCTCGGGTCTTATCCCACTTGTCCAGTCTAAGCTGATGGCAAAATTCTACTGTAAAATTATCTGTATTGTAAAAAAGATTCAACCAGCCTCTCGGATCATCCGGTTCTATGGCACCAATCGGAGAAGTTACCGTATTTCCTTCTACTGTCAGATAATCATTCTCTTTCAGAACATACGCACTGTCCAGTCCGCAATCCGCAGGGATTCTTACGCCTTGCCCCGCATCAACATCACGAATCGTACCATGCCCACTGATTGGCAAAGCCTCATCCGTTCCATGCTTAAGAAACTGGAACTTAACTTTCGCGTACCCTACAGAATAAATAAATACGCCAATGCTGTTTTTGGAAAATCCGACCAGCGGATAGGATTCATTATCTTTCCACGCAAAAGTAGCCCCTTCTTTATTCTGAACAATCGTTTCCACAGTATTCAGTTCATAACGTCGTTCGGCATTCTCTACTCCCATAAGGATAAGACGGACATCTACAATATTTCCGTTTCCATCTTTACCTACATTGTTATAACGCATTCCCGCACTTCCAGCCTTATAATCCGGATACACTCTGACACACTCCGTATCACGTTCGCTTTTCCCATTGTCCGAAAAAGCCTCTCTGTCCAGGTTATCACACCCAAAGGATTCATACGTGGTAATTCCGGGCTGAAATTTCATATCAAAGCGATAACTATAGTCTACCGTCTTATCATTGTCCCAGGTTTCTATGGACAATGAAGCCGCCTGTGTTACGCAGGCAGGTAAAAGCCCCAGAACTGCCTGTACGATAAAAAGCAATGCAAGCAGCAAAGCTCCCAGGCGTTCTCTCAGTTTTAAATTGTGTTTCATTTTCTGTCTCCTTTCCAAAATAAAAAATGACGCCGGGACAAAATATTTCGCCCCTGATTTGAATGAATGTGGGATTTTTCCCTGCACCTGGCAGGATTAGAGAATAGAAACCAACTACGTGATTTAATAAGTTTTCAGAAATTTTATATGTGAATTTTTCGTAACTATTCAGCAGTCTACTATCCCGCGAGGTGTTTTGGCATGAATATGCCAAAATCCCGAGACATACAAGTCAAAATCCCATCGCCGAAGGCGATTTTTAATGGATTTTGACTCGTAACTGTGAAGGTACTGAACAGTTACAATTTTTCTTTAAAGTCAGTCAGATAAATTATCTTCTTGTTATAGACTCAATTTAAACAATCAGATATTCGCAATTGAAACAGGGGACTTACTTGATTCGGTTAAAACAGGGGATTTCTTTGATTCGATTAAGTATTGGAAATATGAGAGATCAGTACAAAGCATCTTTATCAGAGCCCTGTACCGACTTTTTTTGAAAAAGATTGCTGTCTCTGTGATAAGCGACATTTTTACTGGTTATTACGTTTCTTTAACCAGGAAAGAAAATAAAGAATAATTGCCAGAATAATAAAGAATGGAAGAACAGCTCCAATTAACAGCACAAGGAGAATAATAGCAACAGCCGCGGCTACAATAACGATTGCCTTGCCATGCCAGGTAGAAAGATCTAATACCTTCTTCCATTTCTTCTCTGGCTGCGGAGGCGGATCCATTTTACTTCCATAGCTGCTTCCATACGAAGAATATTCCCCATAATCTTCCTGCGCACTTCCATCATCTGTGTCAATCAATGTCTTGGCTATCAGACGCGGATCTCCCAGTTCTTCAAGAACTTCTCTCTCTGGGCGTCCGCCACGTACCTGAGACTGTATATAATCCTCATAATATCTTACATGTGCCGCAGCCTTGCCTTCCTGCATATTTCCGGCAAGCTGTCCTCTGAGGATGTCCAAAAATTCTTTTCTATCCATATCTGCGTCTCCGTTTATCAATGTATCAATGATATCGATATGATTGATCACCCACATCAGGTGATATCGTGTATTTATTCTACCATACTTTCAGTGGATGACAACTAATATAATCATAAAATTTTTATGAAATACTTATAAACTCATTGCTCTTCGCAATTGAAGCAGGGGGCTTACTTGATTCTCTTAAATTTTTTCACTTCTGAACTCCTGTGTCAAAATCCTTTATTTTTCCCAGATTTAATCTTTTCTTGTCTTTTTTTTAACATTCCAGAGTCACGCAGATGAAAATCTCTTTCATCAATCTGCTTTTCTCTCATTATTTATTATTAAAATTACACAATTCATATCCAGATTTTCAATTTTTTTTGACGATTCAGAAAAATTTTCTTGACATTTTTTTCTCAAAATGCTATATTGTATTCATCAATTAAAGGAACCTTCGAGTACTGACGGAAAATGTGGAATACAAACCACGGGGAGTCGGAGGTTTGTAGAAGCCGACCGTCTGGGCAGTATTTGAAGATTTCAGATACTGGCCTTTTTTTATCCCGTAAAAACAGCTTAACAGTTGTTTTTACCTGTAAAACAGACAGTCTGTCCGACACTTCCTTTAATGAAATAAGTTACTGGTCAGAACAGTAACATAAGTTTTTCATGTTATGCGGAGACGAAAGGAGAAAAACATTATGGGATTCAAATCAGACATCGAAATTGCACAGGAGTGCGAAATGCTTCCAATCACTCAGATTGCAGAGAAGGCAGGTATTGATGACAAATATCTGGAGCAGTACGGAAAATATAAAGCAAAAATTGATTACAATCTTCTGAAAGAAAGTGACAAGAAAGATGGAAAATTAATCCTTGTTACAGCAATCAACCCAACTCCTGCAGGTGAAGGTAAAACTACTACTACTGTAGGTCTTGCAGATGGTATGCAGAGACTTGGCAAGAACGTTATGGTAGCTCTTCGTGAGCCATCCTTAGGACCGGTATTCGGTGTTAAAGGTGGTGCAGCCGGTGGCGGATATGCACAGGTTGTTCCTATGGAAGATATCAACCTTCACTTCACAGGTGACTTCCATGCGATCGGCGCAGCAAACAACTTACTTGCAGCTATGATTGATAACCACATCTTCCAGGGCAACGCATTAAACATTGACCCACGTAAGATCACATGGAGAAGATGTGTGGATATGAACGACCGTCAGCTTCGTAACGTAGTAGACG